>JAGLWW010000048.1 GCA_023133195.1 Candidatus Aenigmatarchaeota archaeon | reverse complement strand
TGGGAATATTTTTCGTCATAACATTTGAGATTTTGTACACGATTTACATAGTCAAACACAGGTAGAGGCGGAAAAAATACATGAAACTAAAAAGTTTCAAATTTTTACACCAAAAATAAGGTGAAAAAATGATTAAGCTTTACAACACGTTGACGAGAAAAAAGGAAGAGTTCAAACCCATAGAAGAAGGGAAAGTCAGGTTCTATGCATGCGGTCCCACGGTCTACGATTTTCCTCATATAGGAAATTTCAGAAGCTTTCTTCTGGCTGATATTATTTACAGATACTTGACCTACAGGGGCTATCAAGTAAATTTTGTGATGAATATCACAGATATAGACGATAAGACTATAAAGAAGTCCGAAGAGGAAGGGCTTACGCTAAAGGAATTCACAGAAAAATACACGAAAATATTTTTTGATGGACTCGACTCTATGAACATAAAACACGCTTCTCTTTACCCAAGGGCCACGGAGACTGTTCCGCAGATGATTGAGTTGATTAAGAAGCTTATGGAGAAAGGCTTGGCTTATGACAGGAAGGATGCAGTTTATTATGATATTTCAAAATTCAAAGATTATGGAAAGCTTTCCCGCGTAAATCTCGAGGAAATGAAAACGGGGGCAAGGGTTGACGTGGATGAATATGACAAGGATAATCCAGCTGATTTTGCCTTATGGAAAAAAAGCACTCCCGAGGAAATAGAGAGAGGAATTTGTTTTGAAAGTCCCTGGGGAAAGGGCAGACCCGGCTGGCACATTGAATGTTCTACAATGAGTACAAACAACCTTGGAGAGACAATAGACATACACTCGGGTGGTGTTGACCTCATTTTCCCGCATCACGAGAATGAGATAGCACAATCGGAGGGTGCTACCGGTAAAAAGTTTGTAAATTACTGGGTGCATGGGGAACACTTCCTTGTAGACGGAGAAAAGATGTCCAAGTCAAAGGGAAATTACTATACACTCAGGAACCTTATTGACAAAGGATTTAGTCCAGCGGCTCTGAGATTCTTTTTCCTTAAAGCGCACTACAGGACTCAGATGAACTTTAATTTAGAGGAACTTAAGAAAGCCGAAGAGACTCTCAAAAACCTTTGGGATTTTATGGACAAGCTGAATGAATGGAAAGACGGCGAAGAAAACACAAAGGTTGACCATATCATTGAGGAAGCTAAGTTGAATTTTGAGAAGGAGATGGATGATGACCTTAACACGCCTGGGGCTATTGCCGCGATATTTGATTTTGTAAGGAAAATAAACAAATTGATGGACAAAGGGGAGATTAGCGGGGGGAATTCCGAGAAGATTTATGACACGATGATAGGGTTTGACCAGGTTTTGGGTGTGCTTGAAAAGGAGAAGAAAGAGCTTCCCGAATGGGCCAAAGAGCTCATAGAAAAGAGGAAAAGACTGAGAAAGGAGAAAAAGTGGGAGAGGGCCGACCAGGTGAGAGATGAATTAAAGGAAAAAGGCATAATAGTTGAGGATACCCCGCAGGGTCCGAGATACAGGTATATCTAATTTTAGTAGTTAAAACAAAAGAAAAAGAAGGTTTTGGCGGATTTATTTTTCCGAGCTCATCCACCAGATTGCAAGCGCTATTATTATTAGGAAGAATATCAGCGGCCAGTTGTATACAAGTTCTATTGGCATTGACCATCCTAGTGCCTGAAGCCCTCCTGAACTGATAAAGACAAGCGCTCCTATTATTATGAAGATTATTGCAAAGGCAATTCCATGTGTTTCAAATATAGAAAATCTTCCTTTAAGTGTTTTGCCTTCTTTATCTGTTACTTCACGTACGCTCTTTATTCCCATAATTTCCAGGAATACAATGAATACCAGTAATCCTGCTACTACTATCACTAAAGAGCCTATTATTCCCATGAATACTGTTACCCATGGTCCCATTATAGGTGCCACTATGAATGCAAGCACAAGCGCTATTATTACTCTTGCTGCCTTACTTTGAGGTATTCCTTTGTCTCCTATATGACTTGTTATACCATATACTATTGCAAAGGTCAGTAACCAGGGCAAAACATATGTGAAAAAGTCTACTCCCAAAAGTCCTTCCATTCCAGTTGGTATATTTGGTATCATTATTCCTCACCCTCCTTGACCATCCACCATATCATCAATACTATTATTCCAATGAAGAATACAAGCGGATAGTTTATTGTAGGCACAGAATATCCAAGATATCCCAGTCCTCCTGCTCCTATGAAGACCATTATTGCAAGGATCGCAAGTGCAACTCCAAATCCTCTGTAGTATTTTTCTGTGATTTTTTGTCTTGCATCGATACCTTTATCTATTCCTTTTCCAAAATGCTTGATGCCTGTCATCTCAAACAATATCAGTATGAACAAGAGTCCTGCGAATAACATTACCAGTCCCATTCCCAGTTGTCCCAATATAGCCACGACAGGGGCTGCGACGGGCATCACGAAGAATGCAAGTGCAATTGCTATTATTGCCCTTGCGGATTTGTTTTTTGGTATTTCATAATGTCCCAGTATACCAAAAACAATTGCAAATGTCAAAAGCCACGGAAGAATATATACAAAAAAACTGCTTTGTGTTACGTCCATTAAACCTGCTATACCATAATCCATTTTATTACCTCTTTTTATTTCTTTGACATTTACATATAAAAAGGTTTCTTTAGTCCTCCTTGGCGGTCATCCACCATACTCCCATAGTCATGGCTCCCAAGAAAAAGAGAGCAGCTAAAACATCACTTCCTATTGTGAATTTCACGTCCAGAAGTTCCAGACCACCTGCACCCACAAAGACCATTATTGCTATAAGTATCATGATTATACCGAATCCTACGGGATGCTTGTCAAATATGTTCTCTCCCTTGCCTACCTTGTATCCCAGCATTTCCACGAATATGAGCATGATAAGTATCCCGACACCTACCACCAGAAGGTTTTTTATCATTCCTGTCAGGAAGCCAGATAAGGTCGGTGCCAAAGGCAGTACCAGAAATGCTGACACAAGGGAAATCACGGCTCTTGAACTGTCGCTTTTTGGCATCTTATAATGCTCCAGTATTCCGTAGACTAGGGCAAGTACCAACATCCATGGAAACAAGTAAACAAAGAATTCTCCTGTCACTATTTCTCCTATACTCATAATATCACTGTTTTAGTGTTCGTTTAACTTTTATTTATATATTTTTAAGGCCCTTTCTGTTCTCTTCCAAATTCATATGCATAGTAAAATACTAATAACAATAATATAATACCGATTATCATCATAAAGTTCTCTGTTCCTACTATTGGTATATCAAATTCCGATATGTAGGAAAAGCCAATCATAGCCAGTAAGAGTATTATAACACCGCCCATCATAATGGGGACATCTTCCTTTCCCTTTTCAATCCTGTGTTTTCCTCTCAGTCCTATTGCCTCTAGTATGAAAGCTATAAAGAAAATAATGATGAAAGCCCACAAAACTATGCCAAAGTTTGCAAAAAAGAAACTGACGAAAGGCTGGTATCCGGCGGCAAAAAAGGCAAATACAAGGGCAATTATGAAGTTAACAGACTTCATGCTTCCTCCGGTTTTATTATTTTTGAAGATATTGGCTATTGAAAGCATCCCGTAAACAACGGCGAGAACAAAGAAAAACGGCAGGAAAGGTTGCAGTGCAGGGTCAGTCGTGATTTGTGTGATTATGTTGGTCTCATAAGCCATTTTTCCACCTTTTTTAAAACTTGTTTTAAAAATTTGGAACGCAGTTACAAAACTTTATTTTCATGAATTTTTTTATCACTATCTCTGTAGTTCTCTTAATTCCAACTCCCTTTTCGTTAGCTGTGTTGATATGTTTTTTATCTCCTCTGTCCTACCCCTTCTTCTGGCCTCTTCTAGCTGGCTTCTGAGATATGATATATCTCTTCTCAGGGCATCTTCACGTTTCCTCTTTTCTTTAGACTTTTTTGCGCTGTCAAAACCAAGTTTAAATAATTCCCTGCTTCTCGTGGGATGCACAATTCTACCCCAAAAGAAGTAAAAGCTTGCTATGAACAGGGATACCACCATCCATAATATAGTCAGGTTTGCAAAGAAAGCATACCATCCGCTGTAGATTATGAAAATATAAACTCCTATTCCCAAAAGAGACTCCAGACCTCTGTGCCCAATTCCTTTCGTCGCTATGAAAAGGAAAATCAGTAATACTATATGCGGTATGAATAAGGCATATATAAAATCATGAGGCATATAACCGTTTATACAACCCCATGTGGAATCTCCCACACATTCGGGTAACTGGAGAATGGTCTTGAAGATTGTGTCGTAGAGACTTGAGTCGCCAAAACTCAACATTTGAGACAGTATTAGTGACATATCAACCACTAAATAATTTTAATCGTTTATATATAAAAATGCGCTTATCTGGACCTTAACTTAGACAGCGGTCTGTAAGCCAAGTCCTTTATTTTCCTGCCAAAAGATTTTCCTTTTTCACCAGTCTTTTTCAACGCCCAACTGGTCCAGCAGTGTTCTTTGTATTTCCCTTCTGCGCTATTTCTCAGGTTCTTGAATTCTTGTCCGTTGTTCCTTGTTCTGTTCATCTCCGCGAGCTGGTTCTGGTTTTTCTCTAACGTTTTGGAACGACCAAGAGCGCTTTTTTCATGCTTTTTAAATTCAGCTTTTACAGGAATCACACATTTGTCTATTTCATCCGCTTTCTCTTTGTTTTTTTTCAAAACTTCTTTATACTCGTTGTAAGCTGATGTAAGTCGTGTAACTCCATTTCTATCCACTTCATTATAATTCTTAAATGTGACTGAACCAAGCTTGACAAGTAAATCGTCATAATTGGATTTCATATCCTCAAATATGCTCGGTTTTCCTTCTGTTGCTTTGAGACCAAATTCCTCATATTTCTTTAAGCTGAAATCCGCGAAGTCGTTAACCTTATTGACTCTGTTGAAGTCAAATTCCAGGATTTTTTTGTCCAGATAGAGATCTTTGAGCTCGCATTTTTCGTAGATTTTCATGAGCCTTTCCCATTCTTTTTTGGTGTTTTCCAGTACGCCTTTAAGCTCTTCCTGTTTTTCCGCGAGCGTTTTATATTTCTCCCAGCCAGACCACTCTTGCATTTTTTCGTTGTCTTGTATTGCCTTTATGTCACCAAGCTTCTTGTTGTTTTTCTCAACCTTCCCTGTAACAGAATCATAGACTTTTTTATATATGGAATTGGTATTGTCGTAAGGCTTGTCATCTTTTTCCATGGTTTCCTTTCTTTCCTTGTAGGCTATCTCCTCTTTCTTGAACTTGTAGTCTAGGATATAGACATCAGCGTTTCTTATTGCTTCAGCTCCCCCTTCTAGGGATTTGAGGAAATCTTTTCTCTTTATTATTATTTCTCCGCTGGCACACTTCATTTTATCACTCATTATGTTGTCTAGTTGGAGTCACTGTCTTCGGAATCCAGCCTGCCAACGTAGTCCGAATCGTTGTTCTGGATGCTGAAATTCATGTTTCCGTGTTCGTCTATGTTCACGCCCTGCTCCGCTATATAGGTCTCCGCTCCGTTTACACTATGTCTAACCCTGTTTTCATTTTCATTAATTCTATCCATGTCATTCAAGACCTGACCGGTAATGTCGGCCGCCGGACCGTAGTGCAATTCCGTTAAACTTCCTATTAGTTTATCATCTCCAGACAGTTCATTGTAGTCTATATCAGCTGCCAAATTTCCCCCCACTATTCCCATGAAGTAACTAGCTCCTCCATCAGTAATTACTGAAAACATATCTTCGTTACCAACCAAGCGGCATGCAATCAATGTAGAAGTAACATCTGTTTTTTTAGGTTCACCGTGAATTTTTTCGTTCCATATATTTACATTTTCAACTAAATGATAGAAATGACCATAAGAATTACCTTCGTCTGCTATTGCACCCTTCTGCTGGGCTTTAAAATATTCGTATATCCCACCCAACATACCTTCCTGTCTGTCCAATCTTTCATTCATTGCGTTCAAAACATATGAAATTGTTACGGAATCACTATCTTCTGGCATTTTAATCACACCCCTCAGAATAATTTACAGGTTTTTTATTTTCTAATGTTCCTGCAAGGTGCCCGAACATATGACATAGGTCAGGATTAATAATTGAAAGCAAATCTTCATCTCCATTTAAAAAATTACTTACCTGCTTATACGACATAGGATTAGTTGGTCTAAGATCACCGTGATAATTATCTATTGGCATTTTAAACACACCCCCACATATTTTCACCACTTGATAGTAAATATATGCATGAACTACCATATAAAGGTTTCGGTTTGTTATTACTGG
>JAGLWW010000047.1 GCA_023133195.1 Candidatus Aenigmatarchaeota archaeon | reverse complement strand
ACCATACTGGTATTGGTATTCCAAAATGTCTTTGCCTGGATATACACCAGTCCCAGTTTAGGTTTTTTATCCAGTCTTCGTATCTCTTAAAATAGAATTCAGGATACCAGTTAATCTTTTTTCCCTGCTCTATAAATTTTTCTCTATTTTCCATTATTTTAACGAACCATTGTTTTGTTACCATAAATTCTGTTATATTATTACATCTCCAACAACATCCTACCGTTTGTTCCAAGTCTTCCTGCTTAAAGAGTACGCCAATTCCCTCCAAATCTTCCATAACTTGTTTTTTTGCTTCTTCAGTTTTCATTCCTTTGTATTTTCCTGCAAGTTCGTTCATTGTCCCATCCGTATTTATTGAAATTATTAACGGCAATTTGTGTTTCTTCCACCATTCTATATCTGTTGTATCTCCGAAGGTGCATATCATAACGATGCCTGAACCGAATTCCGTATCCACTTTTTCATCTTTCATTATTGGGACTTTTTGTCCGAAAATTGGAACTATTGCTTTTTCCCCAACCAGATTCTTATACCTTTCATCATCAGGGTGAACAAAAATACCAACGCAAGATGAGAGAAGTTCTGGTCTTGTGGTAGCTATCTCTATCTTTTCTCCACCTTCCAGCTCAAAATAAATGTAATTTAGTTTTGTTATTCTTTTTTTGTCTTCTACGTCTGCCTGAGAAAGTGCTGTCTGACAGTAAGGACACCATATAGTTGGTTCTTCTGCTCTGTAAATGAATTTTTTATTGTATAAATCCAAGAATGAAAACTGCGCTGTTTTCGTGCAATATGGACTTATTGTTTGATAAAAGTTTGACCAATCATGTGAATGGCCAAGCCTTATTAAGTCTTTTTTATAACCTTCTTCAACTGGGTTTATCTCTTTTTTAACCAGTTCGTTAAATTCTTCTCTTGAAATTTCGTTTGGTTTTATGTTGTACTTTTTTTCTATAAGTCTTTCGGTAGGTTGTCCGTTATCATCAAATCCTATTGGAAGGAAGACGTTGAAACCCATCATGCGTTTGAAACGGGCAATTATCTCAAAATGGGTATAACTCATAGCATGTCCAAGATGTAGATTACCAGATACAGTTGGCGGAGGCGTGTCTATGCTAAAGGCGATATTCTCAGATTCGTTATCAAATTTGTAAATTTTCCATTCTTCCCATTTCTTCTGCCATTTTTCTTCAACTTGTTTGGGGTCATATTTCTTTGAGAGCATAATATCATTTAAGGGAAAAGGATTTATAAGTTTTTATAGCTAAAACTAGATGATTAAAAAAAAACAAAAAGAAAAAGAGGGGGCGTTATTATTTTTTTCTTCTTTTTCGCTTTTTCTGGAAGTCCTTTGCATAGTCCTTAGCCATGTCTCTTACGACATCTTTAAGTCCTAATCCCATTGCTATGGCCATTCCGACTCCAACTGCACCTACTATTACTACTAATAAGTTTTCTATCACTTGAGTCCTTATGTGGATTATTGGTAATGCTATTGCAATTCCTATGTAAATAATCAGGAAGAAAATCATTTTTCCAAGTACATCAGCGTATATTGTCTTTGCTGCCAATATTTCGTCTTTTATGTATACTGCAATGCCGTAAGACACTAGTATAACTACTATTGCTCCGATTAACTGTGGTATAAACAGTACAACCATTAACATGATTTCTGTTAGTATGCTTATTCCTAAAATTTGTGTTGCTGCCATGAACCCTATTGTATATAGAGTCCATCTTGTTATTACGTCAAATACTGAACTTGCTTTGAATTTCAAGTGTTCCTCCTTTTTAAGGTATCTATCGACTCCTGTTCTTATTAGTATTTCTCTTACTACTAGTCCCATAACTTTTCCTGCTATGAAAAATACTATTAGTGCAATTATTGCCCCTATTAGATTCGGTACAAAGCTAAGAAACGGGTACCAAAGGTTTTGTGCTATTAATGTTAAAGAGGCTAATGCCATTTTTTCACCTACTTAGAGTTTGTATAAGCTATTTAAAAATGTTTCGGCCTATTTAAAAAGCTTTTGGTTGGTTTAAATATAATCTTAATAAGATTCAGATAACAAATTATTGTTGTGGGACCGTAGTGTAGCTAAGCCCTTCTTTCTTTGAAAAGAAAGAAGCCCTTGGGGAAGAAAGAAACATCTTGGCTCTACAATGGTCCAGCACTCCAGCTCGGGGAGCTGGCAACTCGAGTTCAAAATTGAATTAAGTTAAGGGAATCTCGACGGTCCCACCAAAAGATCCTTTTTCAGAAAAAGTGTCTTTACTTCCAAAAACTTGCAAATACAAAGCATTTGCCAAAAAATTTGTTAAATCAATTAATGGGCTTGTAGCTCAGTTGGAAGAGCGCTGCCCTCGCATCGTGAACCGAGAATTAAATTCTTGGTTGCACAAGAACGGCAGAGGTCTCGGGTTCAACGCACCCTTTAAAAAAGCGTGCACGTAAAACGCTTTAAGGTGAAAATCCCGACAAGTCCACCAAACACATCAAAAAATCTTTTTATACATAATATTGAAAAATTATTTGCATGGACTCGTAGCTCAGCTTGGTTAGAGCGCTACGCTGATAACGTAGAGGTCGGGAGTTCAAATGGACCCTTTTCTTTTTACAAAAAAGAAAAGTTCCCATAACCCCAAAAGAAAAATTTGGAAACCTTCGGTTTCTCGGTTTTCGGGGCGAGAATCTCCCCGGGTCCACCATGCTTGGGTAGCTCAGTGGTAGATTCCTAAAACGAAGTTTTAGATTTGCTTCAGGGAGCCAAAAGCGCTAGACTCATAATGTTTTATGAGTTTTGAGTCCGAAAGGGCTATGAAAGAAAAAAGCGTGAACTCTAGAGGTCGTGGGTTCAAATGAAATGTAAAAGTTTCTGGTTGACCCACCCCAGGCACCAATTCTTTATTTATGGTACCCTTCTGATAGGTATTCTAATATTTAAAATTTTATCCCCAAGTATTATTGTGATTTGATGAGTGGGGGCGATATTTCTCAAAAACTTATTAACACTCTCGGTGATGCTGGCTTACCAGAAAGACTGGACAAATCTACCTTTAAAGAAGGTGTTAAATATGCTGACAAACTCATCGAATTGGTCAAAGGGATAAGACCAAAGAGAGTTCAGGGAGTAATGGACGACTTTCTACCTGATACTGCACTCTATAATGCACTTGGTGCAATTTATTCTGGATTAACACCCGACTCTAAAAAAGATGCTTTGAATGCTTACATAACTCAATTTGACCATGTTAATTACTTCTATATTCAGATTAATCATACGCCATATATTCGTGAACCTTTGGTTTTGGCTGATGTATTTGTTGAAAATGCTCTTTACTGGCCAAGTTTAGACGAAGGAAAAAAATTAGTTAAAGAATATAATAATTTTGCAAATTTTAAAGAAGAAGTTATGATGCCTGATGGAATGTTTAATCCTAAAAAAATAGACAGTGATTTTTGTGTTGCTTTTGCTGCACTTAGAAGTGATATGTCCCAATATGGACCAGAATATACAAAAGCATGTCACCCGAAGTTTTTGGATAGGGTAATAGAAGGTATAGTGAATATGCGAATTGGACGTAAAGACCCAAAAGAAGGATTACCCCAAGAAGTTCATTCAATAATTGAAAAAATGAAAAAATAACTAAGCATAGATTCGTAGGCTTTGTTCTAACTGGTCAGGGTACGTCCCAGGCACCAAATTTCAGGTTTTTAAATTATGGGAATAAAGATTAATTATGAACTGGAAAGAGTTCTTGAAACCGGACTGGAAAAAAAATATGATTTTTATTGTTTTAGTTTTATTGACTTTTGTTCCTATCAATGCTATTTTTATAACTTCATCAGGAACTTTCGGAACATACCATGGATTTCCATTTATTTTTTATGCCGCTGGCAATGGAATTTTAAAATTTAATTATTTCCATTTAATTTCAGATTTAATCATTTTTTATCTCCTTTCATGCATATCCGTATTTACTTACGGCAAATTCAAATCCAGAAAGAAATAGCCGAAAATTCAGATTTATTTCTTCAGGTGGATTTCCACGATGTCCTTGTCCTTAAGAACATGTTCCAGGCCCACTCTTTGGCCTTTAAAATTCGCTGAAGGGCCTGTTATTTTGGCAAATTTGAAGTAGCGAAAAAAATCCTTGTGCAGTTTTTTGGCGGCCTCCTCTACCGTGGAGCCCTTCATCATTACCATCGGCTTCCCGGTAGGTTTACCAGGATACTTTGTGTAGACCCTAATCATGCCAATCTTGTTCCATATCCTTCTGAAGAGTTCCTCCTTGGAGACTGATGATTCAACAAAAATGTATTTTTTCCATTCATATTCTCTCTTTAATTTCCTTAACTCTATTATCTGTTTGCTCTCATCAAGCCTGTCGCTTATGAGCAAAATCATCAAGTCGGAAGTTCTTGTCGTGGAAAGAACTTCGGGAGTAAAAGTTGAAGGTATTTCCACCAGCTGGATTTTTACATCATCAAATTCAAGCATACCCACTTCCGGTTCAGTGGTAGTATATGGGTAATCTGCTATCTTGGGATTTGAGTTTGTAATCCTTTTTAGAAAAGTGGATTTTCCTGAGTTGGCCAGACCGATTATGGAAACCTGTACATCACCTTCTTTTTTTATGGAAAGGGATTTGCCCCCGGACTTTGCCTTTTTCTTTTCACCTTCCTTTCTCAGTTCGGCCATCTTTCTCTTAAATCGTGCCCTTATTTTATCGGTTGCCTTGTTTTTTGGCGTATGTGCAATCACTTCCTTCAACGCCTTTATCTTTTCCTTGATTGTTTTCGCGTTTAGGTATTTATCGTAGTACTTGTTCCATTCGGCCGGAAGATTAGTGGGCATAATAATAATTGTTCTGAAAATTTTATAAATAGGCATGCTTATTTTATAAAATAGGTGATATTGTGGATTATGATATCGTGGTCATAGGCGGGGGCCCTGCCGGAATAATAAGTGCCGTGACTGCAAGGCATAATTATCCTGACAAAAGAATTTTGCTTATAAGAAAGACAAAAGGACCTGTAATATCATGTGGAATACCTTACATGTTTACAACACTGGAGACTCCGGAGTGCAATATTATGGGAAACGCACCTCTGGAGAAGAATAACATAGATTTCAAATGTGACGAAGTTACGGGAGTAAACAGAGAAGAGAAATCCATAACAACAAAAGATGACACGAAAATCACTTACGATAAGCTGATAATTGCAACAGGTTCCAGACCGTTTTGTCCCCAGATCAACGGTCATGAAAAGAATGGAATTTATCTCATAGAAAAGGAACTTGAACACCTGAAAAACCTTAAGACAGATTTTGAAAAAGCAAGAGATGTTGTGATAATTGGTGGGGGATTCATAGGCGTGGAATTTGCGGATGAATTCTCCAATTCCAATAAAAACGTTTCATTAATAGAAGCAGGTCCTCGTATACTTTTTCATTCATTTGACAAGGAATTTTCAGATATTGCCACAGAAAAACTGAAAAAGAAAAGAGTGAATATTTTAACAGATGCAAAGGCCGAAAGATTTATTGGAGATGAAAGAGTAAGGTCAGTAAGACTTGCAGATGGAAAGGAAATAAAAACAGACCTTGTTGTAATAGGAATAGGAGCCCGGCCAAATTCCGGATTGGCAGAGAAGGCAGGAATAAAAACAGGTGAGAGAGGAGGAATTCTCGTGGATGAATATATGAGGACGAATGACACGAATATCTTTGCGGTAGGAGACTGTACGGAAGAAAAAGATTTCTTTACAAGAAAGAGAACAGGGGTAATGCTGGCTTCCACGGCGGTTGCGGAGGCAAGGGTAGCCGGAAGCAGTCTATATGGTTTAATGCTGGTAAAAGAAAACAAGGGCACGATTGCAAGCTATTCCACCGTGGTAGGAGATATGGCTCTGGCATCGAGCGGCATGATAGAGAAGACTGCCAGAGAAGAGGGGTTTGATGTTGTTGTTGGAAACGCGGAGTGTGTGGACAGGCATCCCGGAAAATTACCCGGAGCAAAGAAAATGAAAGTAAAGCTGGTTTTTTCTGATTGTGGAGTTCTCTTAGGCGGCCAGATAGCGGGCGGATATTCCGTAGGAGAAATGATAAACATAATCGGTCTGGCCATAGAGAAGAGCATGACTATGAACGAAATCGTAACGTTACAGATGGCTACCCATCCCAAACTTACCGCGGCACCAACCGTTTATCCTATTATAACAGCTACCTTGGATGCCATGAAAAATCAAAAAATTTCTAAGACGTAAAGCATTTCCCAGGGTATCTTCTTTTCTTTAATCACCTTAACAGAGAATTCTAATTCCTCAAAAATCTTTTTAACCCC
>JAGLWW010000046.1 GCA_023133195.1 Candidatus Aenigmatarchaeota archaeon | reverse complement strand
CCGTTGAAATGCTCATTGCCATACTTTCCTATGGTCAAGTTACTTTGACTTGGCAAAATATCTCCTGTAAGATTATCAGAGTCGCTGAATATTCCGTCGACATACAGGTTTATGTGGGAACTGTTGTATGTCAAAACGACGTGATGCCATTCGTTTGAACTCGCATCTGCTGACAATCCCTTTCCGTTAATATAACCGTCAACTTTTCCTGAAGGACTGAAAGCCAGACCATAACTCCCCGGCTTGAAAACAATTCCTGGGTCCTTTAGTCCCCACATATTGGCTTCGTCATCTGCTCCATCCTCTTCATAATATGCATAAACCAGAGCGTCACAAATGAAGAATGTTCCTTTGTTGATGTACTCTGCCGGGGTATTATCTGTCCCGTTTCCCACATAAATCTTGTTTGGATAAGGATAATTTTCTGTTCCGCCTGTAGACTGATTTACCAAAGTACCGTTTTTAAACTGGTAGTTAGCTATGCTTCCGTTTGCGTATCTCATGTAGCACGTTGTATTTGGCTGGGTCGTGGCAATCGCAATATACTGCGCATTCATCGGGATTGCGAAAACGTGACTTAACTCCTTATACGGATAAAAAGAAGTGGATTCACTGCCATCACCGTCCGCCTGTTGTATTGCTCCGAGCGCGGACTGGTTCGCAACCAGATGATCAGCCGGTCCGGTTCCCTGATCACCGCTTCCTGTGATTGTTCCCTGATAGCCAAAGTTTCTTATGTTAGTTCCCGTGTCTCCATCAGAGGTATAGTATGTTACATTAGTGCCGTCCTCTCCCACACCGTAAAAAGTACCGCTGTCAATTCCCCATAAGTCATTCGTCATCGGGTATAGAACGTAAGCGTCCAGATTTTGGTCCATCTGTGCCAAGACTTTTTCCGTTGAATTTATATAATACCAGTCGGTTGTAAAGTTATGGGTAAAATCGCCGCATTGATTTAATGTTAAGTTTAAGGTTCCTACGATGTCCTCGGAATCGTTGTAAAAAGATATGTTTGCTGCACCAAACGGAGCGCAGAAGTATAAATAATGCATATCTCCTCTGACTGTATCGTAAACAAATTCTGTTCCAGCGAAACTCTCGGGAACAGGCATATCGACACGACCTGAATCAAATGTGGCTTCAAACGGTCCTGTCCCGTTGATAATTGTCCCTGGTGATATGTCAGCAGCCAGAATGGTTCCTGTTTCTCCGCTGTCAAGTGAAATATTTTCTGATCCGTAGGTAATGTTGTTGTTATCAACATAACTGAGTATCTCCACATTGTAGCCATCCTGATAATCCGAGACCACATACCTGTTTTGCGTGAAATTCTGTTGTCCCGGTTTTATCCAAGCCTCGATTGTAATCTCATTGGTGATATTCAAGCTGTTACCATTTCCGCAATCAATGTAATCATTGTTTCCATCAAACTCCAATCCTTTTCCGTATTTTCCTGTAACCGTGGTGTTTGAAGTGAAGTTTTCCATGGTTCCATCGTTCCCGTATGTGGAGTTGTCATAGACAGTTCCATTGGTTAGAACATGTTCGAAGTTCCAATAACCGATCAGACTGTGGTTCCAGTCAAAGAAGGCTGATGTGTTTGTCAAATCTGTTATTGTTGTGTTAAGGTAAACGTAATTATTTTTAGTGAAACCTTCGTTGTCCGGGGTAGGAGATTCCCATATTATGATTGGTGGTGTCGTGTCTACGGTGATGTTTCTTGAGGATGTGTTCATGTTTCCTGCCAAGTCTATTGCCCAAGCTGTGTAATCGTAAGTCCCTTCCGAGAGAGAAGTAAAGTTATGATCAAGTTCATGGATTTTGTTGTTGTAGGAGGCGTTTATCTCCTCGCCTGAAAGCACGCGGCTGTGGATGCGGACTTCGTCTATTGTAGAGTTATCGAACCAACCAACGCACGCCCCTGTGGAATTTACGGTGGCTCCCATCGCGACAGGATAATTATTTGTAATTATTGATCCTGTTTTAGATTCATTTGCTTCTTCAATTCCATTTATGTAAATCTTTTTTATACTTCCGTTGTACGTTGTAACAACATGATACCATTTATTCAATGTCAATATATTCGAAGTATATAATGATTCGCAACTAGTAGAATTTTTGATTATCCAACCGATTCTATCTGCGTTTCTGAAAACTTCGTAGGGGCCTTCGCAACTTCCTGTTCCGCCACCGATAAGTTTTGTTCCAGCAATTACATCATCAACATAGAAAGAATCGCCACTATCACCACCGTTTTGCTGCCTGAATAGAAGCCTTTCTTGTATTGGTGTACCGGTTCCACCTGTACTCCATTCATATGTCCCTAATTCACTGCCATTTGACCAAACAGTTATATTCCTGCTTGTATAGTTGACAAAAACCTCAACCCAAAACCAGGTATTTAGAGAATAAGCATCTGTTTCTATATTCCCATTAATAACCATATCTTCATCGTCTTGAAACTCGATAAGTGTAGAAGTATTGGTTCCAGCAACATCCCTTATATACAAATACCAAGTTCCACCGGGAATGGACTCGTTTCCTATCTTGATGTAAAATTTGAATTCATTGTAAGTTGAATTTAAACTCATGTTATCTTGACGTAAAAGGGTGTCACCAGAACCCCCATCGTTCCAAACCTCAATATGATTATTTGCAACAATACAATACTCATAGCTTCCAGTAGCTAAAGCTGCCCAGTCAACTTCATCGCTATAATTTATTGAATTTGAATCGTTATAATACCCATCTGTTGCATTGTCCCATGTTTCGTGGAAAGCCACAACGGGTGTGAATTTCTCAATTATTCCAGCTACAGTTGAAACACTATGGGGCTTATACCAAAATTCCACGGTTATTTCGTCTGTTATATCCAAGTCTGAGGTCACTACGCAGTCTCCAGAACCGCTTCCACCACCTGTTCCATTGAACTTCAAACCGCTGCCATACTTCCCAGTTGTTACATCATCTTGACCGAAACCTGTTCCTTGGAAAGTCCCGAAATTGTTGTAAGTAGAGTTGTCGTAAATGCCGGAAGAGTTGTAGTATTCAAAACTCCAGTAACCCATTAAGGAATAGTTCCAGTCAAAGAAAGTTGAGGTGTTTGTGGTGTCGGTTATTGTTGTGTTCAGGTAGACATAATCTTTGTTAATGAAACTATCATCGTCCGGGGTTGGGGGTTCCCATGTTATTACTGGTGGAGTTCCGTCTATCGTTGTAAAAGAATAATTCTCTGAAACGTTCCAGTTGTCTGAAGTGTCGTTGGCGTAGACCTTCCATGCTATCGTGGCTCCCAATGTAGAGTTAACAACTTTGGTAACGTTGGACCAGTTCCCGAGACCGGTCATTGAAGTCCATGTGTCGTTTTGCCAAGCAGATTGTTCTTCTTCGTTTCCGAAACTTACGAAACTTCCCTGGTTTGCCACCATCTGGTAGGTTTGATTAATCCAGTCAGCACTTCTGTTTGTGTTTGAGATGCGGACTTCGTCTAATTTACCGTCATAGTAGTCTGGTACAGCAGAGGGATCTCTTCCGATTTCTATCCTGTCGTCTCCAAGAGTACTAAAAACATGTGTACCAAATTCATCATCATTATGACTTACCTCGATGGCATCCATATATAGATATGCGTCTGTTTCCGTCAATGTTACTGTAACATAATACCAAGTTTCCAGTGATGCACTTGTTTGGTTTGATATCCCGTATATATAGCCGTCCTCTGTATACAAACTGCCCTGAAACCTTCCGTTTGGATTCGTTCCTAATCTTTGTCTAAGGATTGGTCCTTTCTCTGTTCCATATGCACCATCACCAAGAGTAACACCAACGTAGTCCACCCAAGATTCAACCCAAAACCATGCCTCAATGGTAACCGCTGACTGTGCCGACAAATCCATGATATTACTGTTGTTCGCATAGTCGCTTTCGCTGGTTTCAAAATCATAACACCCTCCTATTCTACCTGTAGCAGCCTCGGGTCCGTTGTTAGTTAAATCCTTACCATTGATGGTACTGTCATTCAAATCTATCATGTGATATACTGCCTTATAGTTAGAATCCCAGACGCCTGTCTTATTCTCTCCTGACTCTATGGGTGTGCTGTTTTTGTAATAGACGGAAATAATCGTGCCGACGGTTGGCAGTGAAGGAATCCTTGCCCAGATGTGAGCGTTGTCTGTAGTGTAGTTTTCTATCTCGTAATCCAGTTCAATCCCTCCTTCGTCACACGATGTATTGTAGAACCTTAAATCAGAGTAATCGGAAAGCATGTCATCGTCTTTGGTTAAGTTTATGTAGACTGGGAAATTTTCCAAAGTAGAGGAACCGGCATTTGTTATGTTTATTTCCTTACATTTTGTGAAACTGGAGTTTGCCCAAGTCGGAGAACTACCTATGCAATGGGTTCCATTCCATGTGCCATTACAAAAGCTGAATATGTAACCACTCAAGCCTGTGTTATCTGTCCAATTTAATCTGAACTCCACGGGTTCTCCGGCATATGTGGAATTGGTGGAGTTGTCCCAGTATTTTGGTGGTGTGTCATAAGTGAACCAAATTGAAGTATTTGAGCCCATGTTTCCTGATGAGTCATTGCAATAGACATAAAGTTGATGGGTTCCCTCTGGACAAGTTATGGAATCCCACCAGGTTGTTCCAGAGCCGGACATAGTGTCGTTTGCCGTGTTGTTCAGGTTCCAGCCGCACCAGTCCACTGATTCGTCTGTTGTGATGTTCAGGTCTATTGGTACTGAGCTGTAGGTTATGTTCTGCGGATTCTGTATGGTTATTCCTGGGGGAGTTGCATCCGTAACATTGAAACACTGTTCACTTGTAACGTTCTCGTTCCCACTTGTGTCATTGGCATAAACTTTCCAGCAGACTGTTCCTAATGAAATTGAGTCGTTGTCCCATGTGAAGTTAGCCCATGTCCAAGTATTGGCTGCATCCTGGAAATCATATGGTGAGTTGTAAATCCTTTCCTTCAAAAAACCTTCTCCGCCCCAATCAATCTCACCCCATGCGTAAACTTTTAAATCACTGACTGTATCGGATGCATATTGACCAAATAAAACTTTAAATTCTGGATTATAATTGTAAGGAATCTGAGGATTCATTAATGGTTCCCCGCTTTGGGTTTCTGTTAAAATAACAACATCCCTGCTCCATGTCTCTCCTCCATCAGTTGTTACCCATCTCTCTATATCTGTTCCTGAACCTCTATCGGCTTCAGTATATATTTCTATATGTGTAGAATTGGTTACTACAAAATTATTGTAATTGGCATAGCTGACTAGTGAAGTTACATTTACTGGTGTTATCCATGAATTTGATGTATCATTCCATTTGGTAAACCTTAAAGTTTTGTGGGTACCACTATCATAGAAAAATGTTATGTGTGCTAATCCACTTCCATCAACATTGACTCTTGCGCCGTTTGCGCTTTGATCTGCTGAAGAATCGGTAGTATTAAAAACCAGGCAGGAGGCGTCTGCTTCACTTTGACTAATAGTTGTACCCAAATTGTAGCCTGTGATATTATAGAGATTCTCATCTGTTGTATTCAGATAAGCATAATAGACGTTTCTTCTAGGTACACTCCCAGAATGCGTTGCTTCTGACCATGAAAGATGAATCTTCTCTGTTCCAGACTCATATGCAATTCCATATAAATATTCTTCCCCCAAATTTCCGTCTGTTGTATCAATGATTTTGTGCTCTGTCTCCCATGTCGTGCCGTTATCCGTTGATCTCTTATAATACCAGGGTCTGTTATCGGTTGCAAAAGTTCTTCTATAAAAAACATACATACCTCCGTTGTCTGTCTTACTGCACACTGGATAAGTCGCGTCGCTTGGACCCCAGTTTCCTTCATCGTTCCATGAGGAAATATTATAGGGATTTGTTGAATTGGCTTTTTGTAAATAACTGTTATGAGCCCCGTACCAGACATGTATGTAACCGTCATCAGCTATGCACATTGCCGGTGCTCCATGGCTATCATCGCCAGTTAATGGATTATCACCGACTTTCACATCATCAGCCCATGTGTTTGTAAAATGGTTATAGTAAGTTGCATAAGGATCCATACTATCTCCCTGATAAACAACATATGTCCTTCCATTTTCATACCAAGCTTCCGGGAAAGCAGCATGATAAATTGGAACCCGTGTTCCGCTCTCTGAGAAATAGTCATTTCCAATGTAGGTGTAATTCTTCCATTCTCCGGTTTCGTTGGTTGTTAACCATCCCCAGTCCAAGGCAGTCTCATCCTTCCACATTGAATATAGTATGACCGGGTCTCCTTGTTCTGGAGTCGTTGTGTTTGAGCCCAAGTAACCTGAGGTATGGTTCCAGATTGGCGGCACACTATCCACAGTCACATTCCTTGAAGAAATATTCATGTTTCCTGCTTCATCTATTGCCCA
>JAGLWW010000045.1 GCA_023133195.1 Candidatus Aenigmatarchaeota archaeon | reverse complement strand
CTGTACAGGAATCTGTTTCCTCATTACATTCACTGGTGAATCCTGCAAAGTAGTCCCAAGTGTAGTCTATTCCATCCGGCATGTAAAAACATGTTTCTATTGAGTCTAAATTGAAACCGGAACAATCTATAGCTGTTCCATCGAAACATTCTCCTGCATCGCAGGTTTCCTGTCCATTACAATATAAATCATCATTACAATCTTCTACAAAGTCTTCGTTGGAATCACAATATCCTAAATTACAGTAACCTTCTTCGTACCAAACTTCTGTTCCTGAACAGTATTGATTGTAGAAGTAACAATCTTCTATGAAATATGATTCACTATCGCAGGAAACGGTTGAAGGATTACAATACCCTTGTTCATACCATACCTCATTTCCATCGCAATATTCTTCGTAATAATAACAATATTTTACTTCTGTTGGTGGCGAGACTTCACAATAATAATCTATGCATACCCCTTCTTCATGCATTAAAGAATCTCCAGAACAATAATCATTATCCAAATGATTGCAGTCTTCGTCCGTTGTACATTCTCCAACACAAGTACAATCATCAGCACATATTCCTACAGGACAATCTTCATCTGTTTCACATTCCGCTCCGCAGTCTATGTCGCAGACGCCCCCAGACCAACAATCATACTCGCACTCACAAACATCGCTACAATCTGTTACGCTTCTCGTTTCTCTCTTGAAACCGTTACATCTTTCTGTGTCCGTACATTGGCTTAAATCTTCTTCCTCACATTCTGCTCCACATTCGACTATGTCACATTCATGAGTTATTAAATCTTCCCAGTTGGAAGGTTTTTCCGTGCACTCGTCCTGGTCCTCGTCGCAGACAGAGTCAAAATCATAAAAATCATAAGTGAAGTCTATTGCATCTGGGTCGTAGAAGCATTCATTGACATCTTTATCATAAGCTGAACAGTCTCTTGGTGAACCTCCGGTGCATATTCCGCTTTGGCAAATTTCTCCAATGTTGCAGAATAAGCCATCGTCGCATGGATCTCCTTCGTTTGCCGGAACCTGTTCGCACTGGTCATCATCCTCGTTGCAGATGCCCTCGTTGCATTGGTCATCCAAATGGGAACAGTCTATAGCTATTCCATCGAAACATTCTCCTACATCGCAGGTTTCCTGACCATCGCAGTATAAGTCGTTGTCGCAATTTCCTGTTGAAGAGGCAATCGCACAGTGAACATCTCCGTTTTCAACACATTCTCCTGTCTGGTGAATCCACCAAGTCCCGTCGCAGTCGTCTTGGTTATAATCGTCACAATTTTCTTCTTCCTGTGTGTCTTCCTCGCAGGTGTGCGTGCTTTGGTCGCAGTAAACGTCATGCCACATTACGGAATTTCCAACGCAGTCATAATAATCATCTGGACAGTCGCTGTCATCCATACAGCAATCTTGTATCGGCTCGTGTGAACAGCCCGTGACCGCGTCACAGGAATCAAGTGTGCACGGATCACCATCGTCGCAGTTTACAGTCTGGGATTCACATGGCTGACCGCTTCCAGTCCCGTCATGGCAAAGGCACGGACAGTGTGGACAGGTTCCATGTAGGGGATAATCGTACCAAGTTAGGTCGACGCACTTGTCCTGCGGGCATGGGCAGTCTTCGTCCTTATCGCATTCGGCACCACAGTAACCCTGAACACAGTCATAACCGCAGTCTGTTTCTGCGGGCACGCATCTGTCTTCCAGCCACTGGTTGACCTTTCCGTTGTTGCACTTATCGCACCAGTCACAATCCGGGTCTGTGTTGCAGCCCCCTTCTGTTTCCCAGTAACTGCAATCCAAGCATCTTAATAAAGTATAATGAGCATGTTTTCCCTCATTATGCAAAGGCCAGTTATCCTCGTTTGTTACGGTTATCTTTATCTTGATTTCCGCATCCGCGGGAGCGGTATCCCATGCGGAATTAGTGCTAATGGTAAACGGGAAATCAACGGATTCGCCTGCAGGTATGTCGCCTATATCTCCGTCGTAATCCACGCTGTCTACGTATTCGCTTCCCTTTACAACGGTTATTTCAAGAACAACGTTCTTGGCAAGGTCTTTTTCCTCGTCTGCCGTGTTCGTGACCGTTATCGAGGAGCTTTCGTCGCAACCTTCAGCGTCGTCCGGGTCCAAACTCAGGCTTGGACGTGGTATTGGTGGACAGCACATAGGAGAAACAAATGAAAGCGATTTCATGGTTCCAACATCAGGTTCTTCTTCTGTGGTGTTTTCTTCTGGCTGCTCATCCTGTGTTTCATTGGTTGGCTCTTCTTCTGTTTCGTTGGTGTTTTCTTCATTATTGTCTTCTTGGTCTTCTTCTACGTCATCTTCTGGAGTTTCTTCTTCTGTATCTGATTCTTCCTCTTCTTCTTCCTTTCCGGCAGGTGCTGCTGGTTCCTCCGGTTGCTCTTCTTCTGGAGGTCCGTCGTCTCCTGTGTCACCATTGTCTTCTTGGTCGCCAGCTTCGTCTTCTGTATCTTCGGTTCCAGTATCTTCGCCACCATTGTTGTAATCATCATAAGAATTGATATCGTTGGGATTAGAGTAATCCGGGACATGAGAAAATGTTAAACTGGAGAAACAAAACATAAAAATTACAAATGCTACTTGAAACGAAACAAAATTCCTCTTCACTTCCCCCACGCTCTAACTTATCTTAATAATAATTAAATTTGGGGGATAAATTATTTATAGTTGTTTTCAAGTTATTTCTTTCCGCGCATTTTGGTTGTCTTTTTGCCGGTTTTCTTTGATTTCTTTTTTATGACCTTTTTCTTTGCGGTTACTTTTCTTTTTGTGCCAGCGCTCTTTATCTTTGTTCTTGTCTTGATTGGTTTTAGTCTGTATGGTTTCACGAATTCTATTGTCCCTTTTCTGTCTATTTTGTGATACAGGAATCTGGAACCGTAAAGTCCTATCACCAATATTAACAGCAAGCCAAAAACTGCTGCTCCCGGAGAACTCATGAATCTTCCTGTAGGGGTTGTTGGCACTGCTTCAAAGACAAGCATGTCCTGCATGTTATCGTTTGACTTCACTTCTATTTCATATTCTCCCAAATCCGGTATCTTGTAAGTCATCTGAAGCGATTCTATCTCGCCAGACTTTATAAGGATTTTCTGGCTTTCTATGTAATCTACCTTTTCTCCGTCCCTGTAAACGTCTCCGGTAACTTTGAAGGCCGTAGGAATGGAACCATGATTCTTTATCACAGTTTCTATCGTCACGTCATAATAAGTCAGTGGCTGGTTCTTGAGTTTCAGGGAAACTATCTCTCCGCTCTTGATAAGGGTTCCCTTGGGCAGAATTGTGAAGTCCACCTCTTTGATTATTTCCTTTTTTCCGAGGTATACGACAGCCCTTGCGGTGTAGTCGCCCGTTTTAAGCATTGAATTGTCCCATGCAACGAAGTATTTACTTGAGGACCCGGGTCCCAGTTCTTCCAGTTCCTGCTCGAAATGACCCAGAATGTTCTCCCATTTCTTTATGTCCACGCTTATGACCGGGCTGAAAGCTTCTTCTCCCTGGTTGAACATGTCTATTTCGAAAGCCGTGAGACCGTCCTCCTCGCTGTCGTAAATCTCTATGTCTTTCAGACGTATCTTCATGCCTTCCTCTGAGCGATCATCGTCTGTGTATATACAGTAGTCAAGGCCTCCCTCGTGCGAGTAAAGGTCCCCGTTATAACATATTTTGGAATGAAGACCGCATACAACGCTCTTCAGTCCGTACTTTTTCATTACTTCCTGCCTTGATTCGCAGTAAATAACCGGGTATAGCTTTTCAAAGGTCCTGTAACCGGACTCTATCTCGTAGAGGTTTGCTAGAATCTGGCTGTAATGAGTATCCAGAATCGGGGAAATCTGGGAATTGTAAAAATCTATTATTTCCATGTCAGAAATTGACAAGAGTGACATCAGGATGTTGTATTCTCTCTTGGTTAATTCCACGGCTTCGCCTCTCCTATATTTCTCAAGCTTTTCAAGTATCTCAGCCAAGTCTTCGGCATCTATCCCGTTATTGCCCCAATGCTCTTCGTTTTCACCTATGTAATCCGGCAGACCGCTCCAGTCCACGCCGTTTATGTAGACGAAAGTGTCTCCATCTGTATCTATATTGTGTGTAGAATTAACTTCTCCTGTGGTCACAACATTGGTTGTGACTTCTACATCGGCAAAAACCAAACCTGAAAAAAATATAAAAGAGATTAACAAAATCAAGCCGGATAAAAACAATTTTTTCAATCTTTACACCCCATTAATAACTATATAGTAAATACAAAAGTATTTATACTTATCGATTTGTAACTACCACAAAATAATGAAAAAAATAAAGAAAAAGTGGGCTTTCGCCCTTTGAAGTTTTTATTTTCCAGTCATCCAAATTGGTGTGCTGCTCATTCCGTCGTTGAAGTCTACTTCTGTATGGATTGCTCCACCGTTTGGTAGAGTGTACTTGTAGTTCTGCAAGTAGTCGTCACCTGCTAAGTCTTCTTCAAAGTATCCTAGACCAGTTGCCTCAGCTCCGTTGTATTCCCATCTGTTTAGACCTACACTTCCGTATCCGTCTCCCCAGTTTGTTCCTGAATTGAAACTGCCCTGACCATATGCTATCTTCCCTGTGCCTGCTCCTTCCATATAATACTCATAGTGGTTGTTACTGCCATCGGTCTCATAAATCGCTGTTCCCATCTCATATTCTCCTTGTGCTGAAAGCTCAACTCCGTAACCTGCCCAAGAGAAGTGACCATTCGGATAACTTCCGCCACCTTCATTCATTATTTTCCAGTTGGACATCGTGTTCACATTGAAAGTTCCTGAACCGCTTGTGCCTACCATGTTCATCCCTGTTGCTGTTCCGTACATAGCATCTCCCGCTATTTGTGGACAAGTATACTCTGTAAGGTCTGTTGCGTAACCGCCGCCAGTCCAAGTTGCTCTCTTGCTTATTTTTGTGATTTCATGACCGTAATAGCCATCTGTTCCTGTTGTGTCTATACCGTAATTCACTGTTCCTGTAGTCATACCACCATCAAAGTAATCATCTATATCATTTGTATATGACTCAATATGCCAAGTTGCTGCCAAAACAGGTGTTCCTATTACTGCCAATGCAACTATTGCAGCTATAATCTTATTCATATTATCCCTCTTTTTTCACCCGCGTCCGGGCTTACTATTTAACGCCTGTCGGCCGAATTATAATCGTATACGGGTTCTCTCTACGGGTAACTGAACACAGAAAATGTTAAGAAAGAACTGCCGTGCTTCGATTATAATCATTAAATTGACTCTGCGTCATTCTTGCACCCGTAGAAAATTAGATTGGAATTTAACTATTTATGCTTGACTGGTAGTGACATATTTAAGCTTAACTGTTTTTCTGTTTTTTTCAAAAAAAATTGAAAGAAGTTTTTTATTCTCTCTATATACTATATAATATAGGTGAGTTAGTGGCCAAGAAAAAAGTTAAGAAAGGTTCTCGTAAAAAGGTTTTCAAGACTGTGAAACCTGTGCAATCGAAAACTGATAAAACCAAGGACACTGAATGGAAGCTCGTGAAAAGAAAGGTTAATGATACTGTAAGGAGAATAAGGAACCTGGAGATACAGGGGGCACGGGAAATCTCTGTGGCAAGCATGAGTGTCCTCAAGGAGGTGGCCCAGGTAAAGGGTTTCGGACCGGAATTCGCACTGGCCGCGGAAAAGTTTATCGGGGCAAGGCCTACAGGAATTTCCCTTTACAACTGCATGAAGCCCATAAAGGAAAAGAAAAGCATAAAGAGCATAGACAAGGTTTTGAAGTATCTGGTAAAGGCCCAGGAATGGCTTTCCTATAACGGGTCAAAACTTATAAAGAACAATGTCGTGATAATGACGCACTGTCATTCTTCTTCTGTTTTAAATGTTCTTAAGAAGGCAAAGGGAGATCATAGGGATTTCAGGGTGATTGTCTCCGAGACTCGGCCCAAGCTGCAGGGCATGAAGACAGCAAAGGAACTAATTGGCATGGGAATTCCCATTTATTATATAGTGGATTCTGCCGGACCGTTTCTCGTATCAAAATGCGACATGGTAATAGTAGGCGCTGATGCAATCAGGGCGGACGGAGTTTTGAACAAGATAGGAACCTATCCAATTGCACTGGCGGCAATGGAAGCCAGCATCCCTTTTTACGTGGCCGCCTCAAAAGACAAGCTGGATTATGATTGTGTTTCAGAAATAGAGGACAGGCCGGACAGGGAGATTGGGAACCCTGATGAACTGGAGGCAAGCGGAGGGGAAATAGAGAACCCTGCATTTGATTTAACGCCCTGGAAACTGATAACGGGAGTCATAACTGAATCAGGCGTGCTGGGTCAGAGAGAGATAAGGATGCTTCTGGACGGGAACTTCAAGATTTAGCAGTCTAAACTTGATATATAGAGAAAATAAAGGGTGGCAAAATATC
>JAGLWW010000044.1 GCA_023133195.1 Candidatus Aenigmatarchaeota archaeon | reverse complement strand
AAGAAATTCAGGGGATATGTAAGGATAATAATCTTATCTTAATAGAGGATGCCGCTCATGCCCATGGAAGCGAAATTAATAGGAAAAAAGCAGGTACTTTAGGTCTTGCAGGTGCTTTTTCATTCTATCCAACAAAGGTTATGACTACTTGTACAGGAGGAATGATAACTACACAAAACGATGACCTTGCCAATTATGCAATAAGCCTTCGTCACCACGGTGTTGGTAGCAGTCTTCATGATGTAACCAACCTCGGTAATGACTGGCTTATGAACGAGGTACAAGCTCTGTTGGGAATATATCAATTAAGAGCACTTGAAAATAACATTGAAAGGAGAAATTACATAGCTGATAAATATTTAGTTGGCCTAAATAAGATTGATGGTATAAAACTTTTTCAAATCCCCCAAAATACGAGATGTAGTTATTATAAATATCCTATATTTTTGGCACAAGATATTGATAAGAGTAGGTTAGTTGAAGAAATGAAGAATAAATATCATATAAGGTTGGGTTCTGTATACGATCCTCCATGTCACCTACAGCCGGTTTATAAGAAATTGTTTGGTTATGAAGAAGGAATGCTTCCAGAATCAGAAAGAACTTTGAAAAAGACCGTTTGTTTACCTATATTTGTGCAAATGACAGATGACCAAATAGATTATGTCTTACAATCGCTAAAAAAATCGATTTTGCAATGCAGAAATACCGATGTGGTATAAATGATAGTTGGTATTCATCAACCCAATTATATTCCTTGGTTGGGATATTTTTATAAGATTGCAAAATCTGACGTTTTTGTACTTCTGGATAACGTAAATTATACAAAAAACAGCTTCATTAATAGAAACAAAATTAAGACACAAAATGGTGGTGTGTGGTTAACTGTTAACGTCTTAACAAAGGGTCGCTACGGTCAATTGATAAATGAGGTTGAAATAGATAATAGTAAACTCTGGAACAAAGTTCATTGGAAGACAATATTTTTCAATTATTCAAAAGCACCTCTTTTCAATGAGTATGGACATTTCTTAGAAGAAATTTATGAGAGAAAATGGGAAAAATTAATTGACTTGAATGAAAGTCTCATTAAACTAATTTGTGAGTTGTCGGGCATAAAAAATGTTAAATTTATTAGGGCATCAGAGCTAAATGCATCAGGAAATGGCACAGATTTATTAATTGATATCTGTAAAAAATTGGGTGCTGATACGTATCTTTCTGGGTTTGGTGGTAGAAATTATATGGAAGAAAAAAAGTTTAAAGGCGACGACATTGAATTAAAATACTATGATTTCAAACATCCTATATACAAACAATTATGGGACGGTTTTGTACCTAATTTATCTGTAATTGATTTTTTATTTAATGATAGTAGCATAATTAACATGTTGAACGGTACAACAGAAGAGACATGAAGAACATTATTTTATTTTATAAACAACTACACAATCATTCCCCTGACCATATAAACAGTTTTCTGGATATTCATAAACTTTTTCAAATTTATCTGAATTTTTTATATATCTTACGAATTCGACTGGATAGACTTCTGCAGTCTTTTCAAATGAGATAGAAAATTTTTGGAAGTATATGTAGTTCATACCCTCTTTTTTTAATAAATCATATGACGTGTCATTTGCATCAAGAACTATAATATCTTTATTTGGTAAGAAAACCCAATCAACATCCCTTTTACAGTGATACATCCCATGATGTACCCAAATAGAGACTATGTTAGAGTCCTCAGGAGTATTTCTTCTAATCCAGTCACATCCATTTATGAAAGCAGGAGACCATGTTTTTATTGGTTCTAAACTGGCAGCTTTGACGTTGGCAGAAGACAAACCAAAAATCACAATCATAAAAATAAACAAGATTCCAATTACTTTGCCCACATTTTCTCCGTAACTCTTCAGAAAATTATAAATTTTTTCTGTAGATAAACCCGCGGAGATAGCAAACAATGGCATAACCGGCATGAGCCATCTCGATAAAGCCTCAACTTTTCCTTCACCTCCGGTGTAATAAGATACAAAAGCAATTAAAAGAAACATCCAAAGCAATATCATCATGTCGTCTTTGTTTTTTCTATAAAGCAAATAAGATATACCCATTAAAATGAACATGAAAGCACCGAGACCATATGAAAATTGTATGTAATTCAAGATACCATACTGAAAAATTCCTGCATAAGTTCCAGTAGTATGAAGTTTTAACGTTTCTTCATTCAATATTTCAATATCAGGAGAGTGCCAACTACGCGGGAAATAATTTTCAATCACGGGAATACCTGGATTTCCTAATAAAACATAGTTATGAAGACCATACCAAGGTATTACAATGATAGAAGTTATTAAAAGTAACGTTAAAAATCTTTTTAGCCAATTTTTTCTATAAAAGAGAAAAGTAACCAAATAAATCAGAACAATCAAAAAACCAGTTTCTTTAGTAAAGATTGCAAAGCCACCATAAATTCCTGATAATATAATATATTTATTAGAATCCTCTTTTACAGCTCTTACAAGGAAATATACTGAAGAAACCATAAAAAGTGTAAATAACATATCTCCATAAAGAAAAATACCATATGTTATAACGCAAGGTAAAATCAAAAAGAAAAACAAGCTTAAGACACCGACTTTGCCAGAATAAAGTTTTCTTGCCAAAAGAAATGTCATTAATCCAGTTAGTATAACTAGTATGGGATCTAACATCTTTACCAACGTTTCACCCCCTATTGCAAAAAATGAAGAGACAAGAAATACTATAGATTGAATTTCTAAATCAAAGGTGTTAAATAGGGTATTTTCACTATAAATATGCCAATATTTTGGTATTTCCAGATTCTCCAATACCCACAAACCTCTGGAAGCAAAGTATCCCTCATCACCAAATATTATTGGAGTAGAAGTAGCAACTTTGAGATTTATACCAAAAGATATTAATAAAATCAAGAGAAATATTCCATACCAAATATGTTTTTCTTTAATTTCCATTTATTCATACCTCTGACATTTCATTACAGTTTAAATCTTTTTTTAAATAAAAACTTGGCGTTGTCTATTCCATCCCAAATCGTCACACCCCTAATTTTTGCTTTTGTAATTATAGGTATTTCTTTAACCTTTAAATTATTTATAGCAATTTCAAATATCATTTCTCCCTCTATTTCATATCTTTTTGCTTTTAAATTCATCTTTCTGATAGCATCTATCTTGAAAGCTCTGAAACCCGATTGAGTATCTCCCAGCCATTTGTGTCTGAGTAGGTTTTGTGGACCGTATGAAAACAAATTTGTCATAAAGTTCAAGCCAAAATTACCTATAACGTTTCTCGGAAATGTGTAGAATTTCCCCGCATATCTGGAACCTATTACAACATCAAAGCTTTCTTTTATTTTTTCTAAAAATCTAGGTATGTCTTTTGGATAATGTTGACCGTCGGAGTCTAGTGTTACAATTACATCAGCGCCATTTTCTAAGGCCAAATAAATTCCAGTTCTCAGAGCAAACCCTTTACCGTGATTAAAATATAGTTTGACTACCTTAGCTCCTGATTTTTTTGCCATTTTGACACTATTATCACTGGAACCATCATCTACGTAAATAATTTCATCTACATGTTTTTTGGTCTCTTTAACCATCTTTCCAACTGTTTTCTCTACATTATAACCCGGTATTACAGCGATTATATGCATAAATATTAAAGTCTTTTTTAATAAATAAAAACAAGTGTTAAAATATGAAAATATCATTTATTATACCACCATCTTTAGAAGAACATCCTCCAGCAGAGAGGGTATTTGGATGTAATTATGGGGTATATCCAATACCTAATATTTTTATATTATATGTAGCAGCCATATTAGAAAAAAATGGTTATGAAGTAAAATATATTGATGCTGTAACAGAGAATTGGGACAAAAATAAATTTGAGGAATATATAAATAATGATAATAGTGATATATACTCATTTTATACTGTTTTTCTTTCAGAAGAAACAGATAAAAAAGCCCATAAAATAATAAGAAAATTGAAAAGAAACAAACCTATAATATTTTTTGGTCCACAACCAACTTTTAAACCAGAAAAATATATTTTTGATGAAAAAACTTTTGTTGTGAGAGGTGAACCAGAATACACATTTTTAGAGTTAGTTCAGTCTTTGAAAAAAAACAAATCTCTAGATAAAATAAAAGGTATAAGTTTTTTAAAGAATAAAAAAATAATTCATACAGAAACAAGAGGTGTAATAGAGAATTTAAATGATTTACCATTTCCAGCGAGACATCTTTTGAATAGCAAAAATTATTATAATCCAAAATTTTCTAGAAAACCGTTTACAGTAATGATAACCTCTAGGGGATGTTCTCATAGATGTTACTATTGTATACCAAACTCTAGTTCTTTTGCTAGAGAATTGGAATGGAGAAAAGTTAAATGTGATTATAGTAAACCAGGTGTTGGTTTAAGGTCTTCTTGGAGTGTAATCGAAGAGTTTAAACAATTAAAGAAAGAAGGTTACGCATCAATTTCTATATTAGATGATCAGTTTATCTGGGGTGAGAAAAGAGCAATAGAAATATGCAACGGAATAAAAAAATTGGATATTGAATGGGGATGTTTATCTAGAGCAGATCATTTAAATGAAAAAATAGTTAAAGCAATGTCCGAAGCGGGTTGTAAGTACATAGATATTGGTATAGAGTCCTTTGACCAAAAGATTCTTGATGACATAAAAAAAGATATGAAAGTAGAAACACTATTTAAAGCAATAACGTTGCTTAAGAAATATAAAATAGATGCTAAATTGAACATATTAATGGGTGTATCTCCTTTACAAACAAAGAAAAGTATAAACAAAGACATAGAAATTTCTAAGAGAATTGGTGCTGATTTAGTTATGTTTCAAGTATGTACACCATTCCCAGGAACAGAGTTCCATGACATTGCATTGAAGAATGGTTGGATTACAACAGGAGATTATATTCCAACAGATCCTCTCAAGCAATCTATTATAGAGTATCCAAATTTATCAAATAAAGAATTGAAAGAATTATTGAAAAAAGCCAATAAAAGTTTCTATTTGAGATTATCTTATATATTTGGAAGATTGATAAAAACAACTAGTTTATCAGAATTAAAAGAAAATATAAGAACAGCATGGAGGCTTTTTGGTGAAGGTAACAATTCTAATAACAGTAAAAAACGTTAAAAATACAATTAGAATGTGTTTAGATTCTTTATTAAATCAGAGTTTCAAAGAATCATATAATATAATTATAGTAGATTCTTTATCAACAGACGGTACACAGGAAATTCTCAAAAATTATTCAAAAAAATACACTAAAATTAAAGTTATAGAATTAAAATGTTCTCAACCAGAAGCTTTTAATTACGCTATAAAAAATAATTTACTTAAAGGGGATATTATTGCTCTGTTGGATGGTGATTGTGTCGCCGATAAAAATTGGCTTATTAATATTGTTAAAAATATAGAAAATGGTAAAGAGATTGTTGGTGGGATAGGAATGACACCAAAAAAAGCAGATTTTTTGCAAAGATTGATAGGATATGATCTTGATTATAGATTCTTGTCTACAAAAGTTGGTTATGTTAATAGGCATCCAAATATGAACTTGGCAATGAAAAAAGAAATTATAGAAAAAATGTTATTTGATGAAAGCTTACCAATAGCTTATGATACTGAATTTGGTTATAGATTGAGGAAATTAAATAAAAAGATTTGGTTTGATCCAGAAATAAAAGTTGAGCATTATCATAGGGCTTCGTTGAAAAATTACACGAAACAGCAAATAAATTCAGGAAAATATGCATTTATAGTATATAATAAAAGAACAGGAGGAATAAAAAAGGATAATATAAATCCATGGTGGATGATATATCAACCAATATTCTTTGTTACAATGGTTTTATTTTTATTTTTATCAGTTTTTGTTAGACAATTATTATTTTTTTCATTTTTCTCTTTTTTTGTTTTAAATTTCATATTTTTAATCATAATTATAAAAGAATTTCTTATGTTTAAAAAAGCAGAAGTTTTTTTAGTTTATTTTCTTTATTGGTATAGACTAGTATTTTGGCACGTTGGAGCTTTTTTTGGTTTGTTAAAAATAAATAAATTTTAATTATTTCTTGCAAATAAGAACTATGTCGTTAAAACACAGTGGTATTGGTAGTTTTAAGAGATTTGATTTTTTGATTTTATAATTTTTATTTTTTAACCATATAATTAATTCATTATAATTAAATTTAGGATTGTGTGTTTTATCACGTTTGTAACCTCTTTTATTCGGTAGCAAGATAATTAAGATACCACCTTCTTTAAGAGATTCGTTGATATTATTTAATCCATTTGTATAATTTTTCAGATGTTCGATAACATTAGAACAAAATATACCATCATATGTTTCTTTTGGTGTATTTTTTTCTATATTGCAATAAAAAACCATTAGATTTTTATCATGACAATATTTTATAGAATTTTTGTTTATATCACAACCAACTGAGTTTGGGTGTGTCTCTAAAAATTCACCTATTCCACATCCTACATCAAGC
>JAGLWW010000043.1 GCA_023133195.1 Candidatus Aenigmatarchaeota archaeon | reverse complement strand
CAGACATAATAAAATTTGGGCAACGTTTTATTTATTATTCATTTTTTATGTCCGAATATTGCCGAGTTGTATGACATGTTGGCATATGTAATTCCTTTTTCTGGAGAATAACTTCCTTCACCTGCACAGAAAAATAAAATGAAAGGTTTGTCCCTGAAATAATTTTTAACTTTTTGTCTTATTGTTGTGATATCATTGCCAAGCGCTTGAGCTATTGTTATACAGGTTGAATATAAACCGAATTCCGGTTTTATGTTTCTGAAAACTTTCAAATTATCTTCAAGGGAGTTGATCATTTTCTTTCCGCTTATGGTCATTATCCAGGCGTCTCCTTCCTCAACCTTGCATGGCACCCCAATATAGTCCTTTAGTATGAAAGGCATTACTACGGGCACTTCTCTTCCATGTCTCTTTAAAGACAATGGATAGTAAAGTATTTTGTTATACAAGTTTTTTTCATTCAAAAAACCATCCGGCCAGTTCAACAGCCTGTAAAGTTCAGGTACGGCGGGCTTGCCGTTAATCTCCTGTATGATATGCCCGTCTTTGCTTACTTTGGTTATCTCAAACCCAATATCTGTTCTTTTCATGCCGTGGGTAGTATATACGTCAAAGTCTGAATCTGTTGATATACCCAAGCTTACTATAGTGTTTGTCAGTACCTTGTCATTGAAAAACTGAAAATTATTTACTCCATTAAAGCCCCCAACAGATGTTCCGAGAACCATGCAATATTCCGGCAAAATCTTTACGATTTCCTCAAATACCTCATCTTCTCTCCCAAAACCTTTCTGTAGAATTTTTTGGGAAAAATTAAAAGTTTTTATTATTGACTTGCTTAAAAACTCTGAGTCTATGAACTTTCTGTAACCCTGTCCTGGTATTTTCATGGCAAGAGAGGCTGATACTAAATTAAACAGAAACTTTTTTTTATAATTGGAATCTTCAAAACCTTTTTTTATCATTTCAGCGCATTCTTCCGCAGCCTTTTTCGGATTTCTTTTTGTGTTCTTTCCGTAACCAACGGCAACATCCATGGCAGGATTTGAGACAGCAAGTGCGGTCGCACCACGCATAAAACAACCCATCTGATTTACAAAACCCACAACAGTCCCTCCAACCAGTGGCGTGCCTTTAGGAAGGATTTCACAGACTCCCTTCAGAAACTCTTCAAACCCGCCGTTATCTCTATAGTGGATTGTAGATAAAAGCAGAAAGAAATCAGGTTTAGTTCCAAGTTTGTCCAGAGTATCTTTTGCAACTTCCTTGCCGGCTTCGCGTGCATCCCACTTGCGGGACATTCCAACTGCTGCCTTAAGTTCAGTCATAACTTTTTCTCTCTTTCAAGGATTTCAATTATTTTTTCCCTTGTATTTTCAAGTTCTACTTCCAAAAGGCCACGATTGGCCAGCACGGGAATCAATGCAACCAAGGCAGTATCTGTCTCAGGGAGAATAAAGAAAATTACGTCGTATTTCCCAAGTTCAAAGTAAATCTTGTTCAGGCCGTAAATAGAATACTCTTTTATTATTGAAAAAAATTCGTCCATTGTTTTTTCCAGGGAAATCCAGACCTCCTTTAACTCAGGGTCTTTTGACTCCTCAAATAAGACAATTCCTTCCAGACCTTTTCTTGCCACCATGCATGCGTATACGTCTTCCAGTTTAAGCAGGTCGTTTCTTATGATTTCCTCTATTTCTGTGTTGATAGACATGCTAATCCACTTCTATACCGTTTTCACAGATTCTCATTTCCATCGGTTTCAGGGTATGTGCAGTTCCCCTCATTTTTCTTATAATAAGCTTTCTTGTGTCCAAAGCTTCGTGTATGCTTAGTATTATTACCCCATCTACTATGTATGATTCAACGTCTTTGGAAATGTCTATTTCATCTGTTCTGGATTCTGCCAGTATCAGCGTGGTCAGTCCGGCTCTTTTTAGGGCATCACACGTGGAAGCGATTGTAAACTGTATTTCGCTTCCAAGCAGGTATTCCAGTGTTTGCATGCTGTCTATGACAATTCTTTTTGCATCTATTTCCCTGGCCTTTTCGATTAGGAACGATATCATATCATGTTTGCCTTCCTCTGCCGAAGACCGGTCATATATTCTTAGCATATTTTCATCTTCCAGCTTCTGCAAGTCAAAACCAAAATTAAGCATATCTTCTTTTAACTGCGAGATATTCTGCTCAAAATTTATGAGTATTCCCGGTTCTTTGTAATCCACTATGCCTTTGTACACGAACTGCACGCCAAATGTAGTTTTTCCGGTTCCGCATCCGCCTGATACGAGTATAGTTCTTGGGCCCGGTGGAAATCCTCCTCCCAGTTTTTTATCAAGATTCGGTATTCCGGTAGAGCAACGTTTGTTTTTTGCCATGTTTATATTTCCCATTTTTTCACATATATACTTTCTGATTTGTGAAGAAATTATAAATGTCTGAAGACACAACATATTCCAATGAAAGAAAAATTCATTGTTTTTGAAGGAATTGACGGTTCCGGGAAATCAACCCAGTTCAAGCTTTTCTGTGAAAAACTCAGGGAAATGGGTTGCGACGTAAAGGAAACGCGCGAGCCCACAAGAGAACTAATCGGCGACCTCATAAGCAAAAGGTTAAAAGAAAAGACGGATTTGCCAGGTGACGTCAATGGTCTTATTTACACTCTTCTTTTCTATGCTGACAGAATTGAGCACAACAATATGATACAAAAAGAACTGGAAAAAGGGAAAATCGTGGTCTCAGACAGGAACTATCACTCCACGATAGCTTATCAGCAAAGCCAGGGGTTTGACACGGATTTTATTATGGATTTTCATAGAAAACTTGTAAAAAGCGGTCACGTTAAAGTACCGGATTTGGTGTTTTTTGTGGACCTGCCCGCGGAAGAGGCAATAAAGAGGATAGACTATAGAGCAAAACAAAAGGCCAGAGTAGAAATATTCGAGCATATCAAATTCCTTAAAAAATTGAGAGAAAATTACCTGAAGCTGAAAGACGTACTCAAGGATGAGAACATAAAAATCATAGATGGCACTGGGACTAAAGAAGAGGTCCAGGAAAGAATCTGGAAATATCTATAAATCTTTTAAAAGTTTTATATATTTTTAAGTTGAATAATAGAGGGGTGTGTAATGTGTCGGTGGATTCTAAAGATTTTGTTTCTAAAAGGAGGATTTACACTTTAAACGGGCTCCCTCCTGAGGTAGTTGCCGTAGCATTTGCAAGGTGTTCAAGAAGCCCAGAGGCCTTTGACAAAATTGCAAAGGAACTAAACGAGGACAAGTCAAGGCAGTTCCATGAAAAATGGATTGTCGGTTACGGCCATTCGTCTGTCGCGGAACATGCAGTTCTGTCTTTGGCGATAGAGAACGTATCCATACTTGCGACAAAGGTAATTGAGGACAACAGGCTGTGTTCCTTTACTGAAAAGTCATCAAGATACCAGTTATTTGACAGGAACCGTTACTACAAGCCGAAAAATCTTATGGCGTCTTCCTTGGGAAAGGTTTATCAGGAGACTGCTGATTACATCCTTGATACATACAACTCATTGTTTCCAACAATGATTGATTTTTGGAAAAAGAAATATCCCCAACCGGAAGACGTTTCTGACAAGCTTTATCAGGTACAGCTCAAAAACAAGGTTTTGGACGTGCTGAGATACATGCTTCCCGTTTCTGTCCTTACGAATCTCGGGATGACTGTGAATGCGAGGAATCTTGAGCATGTAATAGTAAAAATGCTCTCCCATCCTCTTGAAGAGATGAGAGGAATTGGAGAAGAAATCAAGGAGGCCGCACTGAAAGTTACACCTACTCTCGTAAAGTACACAAAATACAATGATTATATGGGTGAAACTTATTCCGCAATGGAGAAGGTTGCAGAAGAAAAACTAGGAATTGTCTCGGGAGATGAGGAACAAAAGGCAGTACTTGTTGAATATGACAAGGATGCTGACAACAAGCTGGTTGCGGCCCTGCTTTACAGATTCTCAAATCTTCCTTACAAAAAAATAAAGGATAAAGTAGAAAAGATGAATAATGAAGAAAAGGCCAAAATAGTTGATGAGGCCCTGAAAAAAATGGGAAAGTTTGACAGGCCAATCAGGGAACTGGAACACGTTTATTATACTTTTGACGTGCTGATGGATTACGGGGCTTTCCGGGACCTTCAAAGGCACAGGATATGTACCCAGACAAATCAGGAGTGCACGACAAATCATGGTTACTGCACGCCTGTGGAAATAGTGGAAGCGGGAATAAAAGATAAATATGATAAATGCATGAATTTGGCTTTAGGTGCATATAAAAAAATTTCAAAGGAATTTCCTAAAGAGGCCCAGTATATGGTTCCCCTTGCATTTAGGAAGAGAACCCTGTTCAACCTCAACCTAAGGGAGTGCCACCATCTTATAAAGCTCAGGACAAGTGAATTTGCACACGCTTCATACAAATCAATTGCACAGCAGATGTACAGGGAAATAGATAAAGTCCATCCTCTTCTTGCAAAATACATACAAGTAAATGATTGATATGATAGAGAACATACAAAAAGAAGACCCAGAAGTGTTCACGATAATAGAAAAAGAAATGGAGAGACAAAGGAACCAGTTGAACCTAATTCCTTCCGAGAATTACTGCAGTCGTGCAGTTTTGGAGGCATCGGGCTCGATAATGACAAACAAATATGCAGAGGGCTACCCGAAGAAAAGATATTACCAGGGAAACAGATTCATAGATGACGTGGAGACCTTGGCGATAGAAAGGGCAAAAAAGCTTTTCAATGCAGAGCACGCAAACGTGCAGCCGAACAGCGGAAGTCCTGCGAACATGGCCGTTTACTTCGCGCTGCTTGAGCCCGGCGACAAGATACTTGGGATGAACCTCAGTCACGGGGGACATCTTACCCACGGCAGTCCCGTTAATTTCTCGGGAAAGTTTTACAACTTTGCGGAGTACGGGGTTGACAGGGAAACTGAAAGACTGGACATGGATGTCGTGAGGAAGATTGCAGAGAAAGAAAAACCAAAGCTTATAGTAAGCGGGTATACCGCCTATCCAAGATTGATTGACTTCAAAGAGTTTCACTCCATAGCCGAAGACGTTGGCGCCATCTCAATGGCAGACATCGCGCACATAGCAGGGTTGATTGCAGGCAAAGTGCACCCGTCACCGTTGCCTTTTACAGATGTCGTGACGACCACAACCCACAAGACATTAAGGGGTCCGAGAAGTGCAATAATCCTTTGCAAGGAAAAGTTTGCAAAAAAAATTGACATGGCAGTATTTCCGGGAATCCAGGGAGGGCCTCATGAACACACGATAGCAGCGAAGGCAGTTGCATTTGCCGAGGCAATGAAACCTGAATTCAAGGATTATACCCAACAAATTGTGAAGAATGCAAAGACACTGGCCGAGACACTGATGGAAAACGGAATCAAGCTTGTGTCAAACGGGACAGACAACCACTTGATACTCATGGACCTCATTAATACAAAGAGTGTTGGAAAAGATGGCATGGGAAAGCACGGGGCCGAGGCGCTTGAAGAGGCCGGGATAATAACAAATGCCAACACAATACCATTTGACCCGAGCACGCCGTTCAGGCCCTCTGGAATAAGGCTTGGTACTCCGATATTGACTACGTGCGGAATGAAGAAATCGGAAATGAAAGTAATCGGGGAATGGATATCAAAGATATTGAACAATCTTGACAACCAGAAAATAAGGCAAAAAATAAAAGAGGAAGTAAGAGAGCTTTGCAGCCGGTTTGTGTTTTACTGAATTTTAAATTGATTTTTGTTTCTTTCCCATATCCAGATTGCTTTCTTAATTAGTTGGAAGTTTGGTTTTTTTAGTCCACAAACTTTTCAATATACCCAGAACATTTCTATCTTTATCTATTTCTTTTCTAAATTCTTTTACATCCTTTCCATAATAATTTGCAATCATTTTTAGATCTTTTTGATACTCTTTTTTACGATTACCCTCCATGAAACAATCGTCTAAAATTATATTGAGCTCCATTTGACCAAACATATATTTTCCATAATCTTCTGATACACCAGGTTTACCATCAGATATCATCCAATAATTGTGTTTGAACTCTACATCTGCCGGTGTTTCGTGAAATAAAGACATTTTCTCACCTCATCTAATTTTACATCCGAAAAGGATTTAAACCCATAATTTCAGATTTCATAGACCCTGAATGTCCATACTTCCTTTAGCGAGTTCTTCAGGCTTTCCAGTTTCATATGCCTTACGTTAAGAACTCTGCTCATTACGCGGAATTTCTCCAGACAGTCGCAGGTTTTTAGGAAAGTTTTTATCGTTTTTGAGTCGCCGCCAAAGAAGACGTAATCCAAGTCCTGAGTGATTTTTTCCCTTATTTGCGAGCACACTTTTTTGAAGAAATCATTTATCTGTCCTTCTCTCACTCTGGCAAACCTCGCGGCACTCTGGCCCCCGGCCTTGGTTTTCCCCCCCACAAATTGTGTTCCTGTCTTATGTATTTTCAGTTCGTCCCCTTCAAACACACCAAATGAGTATTCACCAAGTCTCAAGAGTATTATTCCCAAATTGAATTTTTTCTC
>JAGLWW010000042.1 GCA_023133195.1 Candidatus Aenigmatarchaeota archaeon | reverse complement strand
GCTGTCCTCCCGGGGCTCATAAATTCCGTTTGTTACAAGTTCAAGGCCTTTAACAATCATAAATAAATGATAACACTACAATATTAAAAACATTTTTTAGACCAAAAGCTTTATATATTGAGTTGTTACCTAATAGTAACAAGGTGTTTTTATGTCTGATACAGTAAGAGTAACATTTAGAACAGATAATGAACTTTACGATGAAATACGTGCATTAGTTCTTTCAGGAGAATGTAAAAATAATACACACGTTGTAACAAGCGCTATAAAAGATTTTGTGAGAAAAAACTATCATAAAATAGAAAAATACGACATAAACGATTCCTTCAGTCAGGAATACTTGTTCGATGTCGTTGACAGAGACTCTCAGTTAAGGAAAGAATATGGAATAGAAGTGGCTCCAACTCCCTTCAAGAGCGTTCTTAAAAGAAAGACTTACTGTGGAAGCAACGGAAAGCTCATTACTGAAGAAGAAAAAGAGAAACAAGAATTACCTCTTTATTATGGCTTCAAAAACCTTATTGAGAGAGAGCAAGAAGCGAGAAAAACTGAAAAAAGAATTATACCACTAACACCTAGTTGGGAGGAGATATACAAAGATTTGGATAAAATTTTAGCAAGCAACGGTATGTTATATACAAATTGTAATGATTCTGTATCAATTTAGTGGAGGTTTAAAAAATGGTCTACAGATGGAATTTTTTCTTGGAGGGGACAGATTTAATGTTAAGTCCTGAAGAAAGGAAGAAACAGCTCAGATATGCCCTTCAAAATTCTCAGGATGACAGGTCTTTGATAAAAAAATATTTTGATGGCATGTCAAGCATATCAAAAAGTTGCTGTTCTCACGATTGTATAAGAGATGTTTTTAGTTGGGGGTTTGCTTATAAACTGAAAGATTCACCAGAGAAGGGCAAAGAAATTGAAAGGAAGAATCTTTTATTGTTTAAAGCAGTTAATTATAGAATAGGAGAGATAAATAAAAATAGAGAAGATGAGCAAATGGCAAAAACAGTTTATGAGCTCATAGAGCCTAGATGGAACGAATATATGCATAATTTCATTTTAAATTGATTTTTATGAAATCAGAATTAATAGATTTCAGAAAAGGCTTGGAAAGGTTTGGAGAAAAGATAAAGTACTCTCCTGGAAGAATATCTTATTTTATTTTTGAAGATGATTTTGATAGAATTCCCTATTTTAAAGATAACGAAAAAATTCCTGATTTCCTGAGAAAATTAGGTATAAATTCAGTTGTTAAGATAGGCGAATACAAATTTGGAAAGGAGAAATATTCTTTAAGGGAAATACTTTCAACAGGAGAAATAAGAGAAAAGTCAGTTGAAAATTTAATGGAACGTCCTAGCTGTGGTAGAAGTGTTTTTGAGCAAGTTTTAAGGGAAAATCCCAAATGGGCCAGAGAATTAGGATTATACCCATCTTATTCTATTTACCAATAACCAAAATTAAAAATAAAGAAAATATAGGGGGTTATTTAACAGTAATTTATGCTACTCCTGAAATGCTTCCACTGCTTGTGAATGTCGTGCCTGAGCCGTATTCCGTCATGTAGTAGGTTATTGTAATGTCCCACTTGTAGCTTTCTCCAGCATCTATTGATGGGGAAGTCACGTTAACGAAGTTTGTGCTCCTGTCTCCTGCAGCCATGTTCCAAGTTGTTGTCCAGTATGTTGCTGCATCAGTATTCGTTCCACCAACATCAAAGTTTGTTATGTTTATCTCTTTTCCTGCCCTGTTTTCAAGTATAAACAACAACTCATCAGCACCTGCGTCTACTGTCCATGTGTCCAATTGTACCTTACTGAAACCCACTTTGCTTTCTCCAACCAGTTTTCCCGGTGAGAAAACACCGTAGTAGTACAGAACTCCTCCTACGATTATTATTATCAGTATAGCCCAGCCGTAAGTCATCAAGTATTCGAGGGCCGACTGACCTTTTTTGCCTAACATGTTTGTTTCACCTAAAATTAATTAGAAATACCTTATTTATAAAGTTTTTGCTAAAACCCAAGCAAACTACCAAACAAAGAGGTTATGGCAAATCTTACTAAAAAGAATACGGCTACCCCGGATCCTGTGAGAAGAGGTATATACTTTAAACCTCTCTTTTCTTTTCCTGTCTGTATGAGACCTATTATAAGTGCCCCGAAAACAGTTGTAAGGATTATACAGGCCACAGAGAACATCATCATTTCCGTGGGGTCTACCTGGGGGCCTGTCATCTGCATAAGACCCGAGCTCATCTGGCTTGGTACATCAGTCGCAGTTTCTTGCCAGAACCCGCCAATCATCTCTATGAAGTACACGGATACAGCAAATAACAGGGGAGCACCCAGTACAGATGCAAACATTATAAACATGGAATACATTATCACGTTGCTTCTTATTTCCCTTCTCATGATTTGTATCTTTCTTATGTCCAAGGCTGTCTCATCAAGCAGATGTGCCATCTCGCCGCCCGATTTTACGCCCTCTTCCATCAAATTCAAAGTCCTGTCAAGAAGGTTTGAGTTCACTCTATTCTTGATGTTTCTCAGGGCATCGATCATAGTCACGCCGCCAAGGACTTCATTGCCAAACAGCTTTATCTCATCTTCAAGCGGGCCGAATTCGGGTCTTGCCGATAACCAAATAGCCCTGTCAAGAGTCATACCTGCCCTCACATTGGCAGACATCAGTTGCAGGGCATCAGCCAGGACCTCTTCTATCTGCTTGGTCCTGGCATCCATGACCAGAACAAGTATGATGTAGAGGAATGTCTGGAATCCTACAAATGATAAAATTCCCAGGCCAAAAGCCATATAAAAACCGAAAAACAGGTAAGATATAAAGAAGACTATGATGCCAAGCAGAGAGCTGTATATGAACATAAACCCAGAGAATTCAAGGGGTGATATATCTTCCATGCCAGCATATCTGAGTATATCATTAAGCCTGTTCTTGTATGGCACTATTTCTCCTATGACCTTGTAAAATCTTCTCATAAAATCTCCTTTAAATTGCTATTGAAGGCCTCTTGGACTTCACAAATCCTATGAAAAATATCTGGAACAGGAAAAGTCCAACTAATATTGTCGGGAATATAATTTTTGGTATGGTTATACCGGAAAAGGATGAAAGTATAATAAGGAAGGTGACACCCAGGCTCGGGGCGATAACGGCTATAATCATGTACATCATAGTCCAGGGGTTCAATTCCTGTCCGTATGATTTTATATCGTTTATCTGCTTATCAGACAAGTCATTTGTTATGATTTCAAGAGTATTCCCTATATCACTCCCGGCCTTTATAGCATTTACTATTTGCCACAAAGCTCTTCTGAAGTAAAGAGACGGGTTTCTTTCCGAAGCATTATTCAGCGATTCTACCTGGCTTTTACCTGCGTGTATATTCTTCACTATTTTCATAAATTCATCGGATAATTCCCCATATCCCTTACTAACTCCAACCATGGAGTCAAAGAGGGGAATACCGCTTTTTATTTCTATAAGTATATGCCTTAAAGCAAACAAAAGGTTTTTCTCCAATTCTTTTACCCTCTTTCTTGAGGTCAACTTTGGATAAAAGATTAGGAAATAAAAACTTATGAAAAAGAATATGAATCCAATAAGTATTCCCATAAAGTCCATGGTTCCTATGAAAATCAAGCTGCTTAAAGTCACCACTCCACCCATCATAATTGAATAAAACAAGGAAGTGAAAAAGACTATGCCCACATAATCCATCGGTTTTATATCAATCTCACTTTGATACAAGTCTCTCTTGAGACCGGGCATTATTCTTACCAAAGGTTGGCTTAACCACCTGAGCTTTTTGGAAATCCTTAAAGCCTTTTCCATAGGAATAGGTATCAAGGGGATTCTTTTCATACAAATCTTCTCATTTTATAAGTCCTCTGGCTTTCATTTCTTCCAGGAGATTTTTCTCAAAAATATTTTGAGGTTTTTCTTTCTTTTTGACAAGTTCCAAAACATATTCCTTGTCTTTGTAATAATCTGCCATGATTTTTCCCACGGTGTTCACTGTCTTTATGTTGTTGTCAACAGCCCACTGGAGTATCTTTTCCTTTTCTTTTAGGTCATTTTCCAGTTCCTTTTCAGACATGCCGGTATGCAGCTGAATCTCTTCAACAAGCCTCATGCTTATATCACTTAGTTTTGCAGCTTTCCTGGTTTTTTCCAATCGGTCTGTCCTGGGATTCCACATGTAAAGGACATTCACTCTTACCTTTGACTTGCCACCAGGTTCTCTTGTCGGAACAAATTCTGCCAGTTCAAAGGTTCTTCTTATGCCAAGTCTTCTTTGCCTGAATTGTACGCACGTCAGGTGCAAAGCCTCAAGCATGCTTTCCGGCAGGGATATCGGCGGGTTAATCATCCTTCTCCTGACTTCATCTGCAGTATTAGCATGTAGAGTCGCATAAACCGAATGGCCCGTATGCATGGCTTCAAACAGTACTTCAGCCTGTCTTTGTCTTCTTATTTCACCTACAATCATCCTGTCAGGTCTCATTCTCAGGGAGTTTATCATAAGTTCGAGCATGTTTACCTCCCCCTTGCCTTCCGGGTTTGGTTCTCTTGTCGTTAATGGCACCCAGTGAAGGAATTCAGGAAGCTGCAGTTCTCTTGTATCCTCTATTGATACTATTCTATGGGTGGGAGGTATGAAAGGAGTCAATGCATTCAGCAAAGAGGTTTTGCCAGATGCAGTTCCGCCTGCTATAATCATGTTCAGTTCATACTCTAAACAAAGCCAAAGAAGTGCCGCCACTTCCTTTGACATGGTGTTGGACTTCGGGTCTATAAGATGCGTTATAGTCCAGGGATTTCTTGCGAATTTTCTTATTGTAAGAGTGTTGCCTTTTGTGGATATGGGAAATAACGTTGCATTTACCCTGTCCCCGGTTATGAGATGCGCATCCATGAGAGGCATAAGATTGGTTATCTGCCTTCCTATCCTCCTTCCTATCATGGAGGCATAGTTGTATGTCTCATCTTCATTCTTAAGGGTTATGTTGGTTTTGAGCCATCCAAATTCTTTGTGATAAACCCAAGGTGGATTCAAGGAGTTGTTTATTACTATTTCTTCCAGGTCATCGTCTTTCAGAAGCAACTCTATTGATCCCAGGCCAAACATTTCATGCAGCAGTTGTCCTGCCAGAGTTTTTCTCCTTTCTTCAGAAAGGCTTGGCATATGCTTTTTTATAAGTCCTTCTGATTTTTTAAGCGAATCTGCCTTTATTTTTTCTATTATCTGGGGGTCTAAAACTTCTCTGCCTTTTATGCCTATAGATTTTATAAGTTCTTGTTTTATGGAACCCAATACAGCAGATGTGCCTTCTTTTATCTTGGGGTAGTTTATATCATATCTTGAAACATAGTCTTCCTTTTTCATGTAGATTTTTACATCTGCCTTTACGTTGTCTGCCACAAGGATATATGATTTTTTTGTTGTTTCCTTTTCCCCTTTCTTTTCCTTTAATTTTTCTCCCACAAAATCACCTTTTTTTCGCTTTATTCATGCCCTTTTTAAGTTTGTCTGTCCTCTTTTTCGCTTCTTCCTTTCTCTTATGAAGTTCTATTGCATTTTTCTTTAAACTTAGAAAGCGGTCCCTGATTTTTTCAAATTCGGATGGTCGCGCCTTTTCAACTTTTTTCTCAAGTATGTTTACAATCTTTTCAAGGCCCTTTGCGTTTTCCTTTAATTTTTCCATCCTTTCTTCAATATTATTTATTTCTCTTTCCTGGGTTTCTATGTTTACTTGGCCTATATTTTTCACTCTTTCCTTTATGCCCATCATTTTATCAGTTATCCCTCTTTCAACATTCCTTATACCAATCATTTCCTTTGAAATATCCTTTTCTTTGCTCTCTCCTGTCTTCCAAGACTTCTCTTGTATGTTTTTAAGTTTTTTATCAACATCCTTCTCTATATTTTGAATGAATTTCTCTCCTCTGTTCATTTCTTTTTCCACTTTCTTTATTTTTCTGAATATGATTTTTTCCTCCATGTTCATTTTCCTTCCTTCTCTTTCCACTTTTTTCATCACGTTTCTCCCATCTTTTATGGAGAGTTTTTTTGCCTTGAGAAGGGTGTATTTCATTTTGTAATCCATTTCAAGCAGGTTGCTTTCATCCAGAATCTCTGCCCATTCTTCTACTATCTTTTCCGGGACATTTATGATGCTGCTGCACTCCTTTATTGTAATCTTTCCCCTCTTTTCTACAATTTCAAGAAGCTTGTCAACATTAGTCTCTATAAGCAGCCTTTTGAGTTTCTCCATATAATCACGCATAATTCAGGGTATTATTTACTCCATATACCGGGCGGTGGTCTTCATCTATTCTGAATTCCCAGGACAATGTCGCGGGCATACCCTTAACCTTATAAATATTTAGTATGCTTGTATTGAAATAAATATAATCCACGTTGCTTCTGTCCTGACAGGAGCCCGTTTTTTCAATTATTTCATCCTTGTCCACAAGCGATTCAAGACCTGCTCCCGGATATGTGTTAACAAGTTTTCCTTCAAGCCTGTCCAAGTAGCTGGGTCCGTTCCCAGCTATGTAAAGCTTGTTTTCATGGAGGTTGTAGAGATTTTCTATTTCCCAGACTTCTCCCTGATTCCCCTCCACCACTATTCTTGTGTTGTTTTTTACGTTGTCCCAGTCGTTGTCCGTTACGTAAGCTGTCCCGATTGATGTG
>JAGLWW010000041.1 GCA_023133195.1 Candidatus Aenigmatarchaeota archaeon | reverse complement strand
GGCTCTAAAAAAGATGTTGAAAAAGCACATCTGGATATAACCCATTATGAAAATCTCTCGTGGAAAGAGATTGAAGAAATAGAAAAGAAAGCAAATGAAATAGTAGAGAAAAACTTCAAGATTATAAAGGAAGTTCTTCCAAGAGAAGAAGCTGAGAAAAAATATGGTTTCCGTATTTATCAGGGGGCAGCAGTACCTTCAAAAACGCTTAGAATAGTATCCATTGATAAAATTGAAAGCGAAGCATGTGGAGGAACTCATCTTAACCATACAAAAGATATAGGAAAAATTGTTATAATTAAAACTGAAAAACCGCATGATGGGATAGTGAGAATAAATTATGTTGCAGGAAACGCTGCGAAAAAATACCTAAATAAATGCGAAGACGTGACCAAAAAGGCTGAAAAAATTCTTGAAGTTCCCGAAGAAAAATTGATTGAAAAAATTGAAAAAATGATGGAAGAATGGAAAGGAAATAGAAAGAAACTTGATGAATTGAGAGAAAAAATTGCAAAAAAAGAAGTTGATAAACTAAAATTTGAAAAAATTGGAGATTATGAAGTTTTGATAAAGGAACTTGGAAAAACAACAAAAAAAGAAATGCAGAAGATATCTATGAAAATGACCCAAAAGAATAGTATAATCTTTCTTTTTGGTGTGAATGAGAAAATAGATATATTTGCTTCGGCTGGCGAAGATGTAGATATAAATATTGGAAAAATTATAAGTGAAATTTCAAAAATTCTCGGTGGAAGGGGTGGTGGAACACCCAAACTAGGACTGGGATTTGGAACAAAAAAAGAGAGACTGAAAGATGCTGAAAAAAAAGTGAGAGAAGTGCTTAAATGAAAGATAAGATTGTTAAAAAAATGACAGAAATGTTAAGAACCGATATAGATCATGTAATCCCAAGTATAGAAAAACTGAAGAAAGAAATTAAAAAACAAAAATACGAAATAAAAGAAATTGAAGAAAGAATTTCAGTTTAATCGTCTATTATCATATAACTTGAATTTCTCTTCCTTTTCTTTTCCTTTATTTTACTATGACATTTTTTGCATCTCATTACTGGTTTTAAATGCTCTTCCTGAGGATGACTTACGAAGCCAATGTTAGTAGAATTTAGAGATGTGCTGCACATATCACACTTAAGTTTTATTTTACCCATTAACACCACACAAAGCTATATTTATTTCCATACTTATAAATAAAAACCTTTTGGTTACTCGGTTCTTATCTCTTTCCATTCTATTTTTTTGTTTTTTACAAGAGATTTTATTTTCTTTTGTGACTCATTCAACGTAGACCTGCCTGTTTTGAACTCTATGAAAACTATTTTATCTTTGTCAAACAAAATCCCGTCTATAGGATTTCCTATGAATCTAAATCTTTCTGGGTTGTAAGGAAAAATTTTCTTTATCCATGGTATATAATGCTCTAAAAATTTTCCATGTCTAATTGAAATGCTTGCCTTCCTTCGTTTTTCTTTAAGATAAAGTAACCTGTATCTTCTGACAAGAAAAACAAGAACTATGAATATCAGTAAAAATCCGAACCAAAAGATTAAATCCATTATCAAACACAAATTTTCGGTTTTTCATCATATGTAGAACATATTTTTTCCTTTATTGTAGAATAATCCTGAGAACCTTCCAGCCTTATAGGAACATTTATATTTTCTTTTCCTCTTATCAAAACGACGGGAACAGATTTTACGTTGTATTCCGCAGAAAAGGATTGATATGTTCTTATATCTATCTCTTCTAGTAACATTTTCTCTCCGATTTCGTTATTAAGTTTTTCTACTTCTTTCTTAATTTTTTGAGAATCCCCGTCATCTTCCAGATAAAAAAGGGTTAAAATTGTTATGTCACTGTTCATAAACAGTGTTCTTTGTTCATTTGCAATTGGTTGCTTAAGTACATTAGCACTTTCTTTCCCATTTTCTGAAGGAGGATTCCAGCTAATAGCAAAGGAAATGCCGGAAACGATGAATATTGCTGCTATAAAAATGGTGCCTACCTGTTTTTTGTCTATATTCATTTTTTCACCGTATTTGGAACATAGTTCCAAAATCTTTGATTTTTATATTTTCACCTAACAAGTCAAATGAAATATGCCAACAACTTTATTCTTGCCTTTCAGATTATTAAAATCTTTTATAACGTCTGGTGTCTTGCCTTCTATCAACTCAACGTTATTTTTGGCCACCATACCCCTTATTTCATCTGGAATTTTAACCATTCCACTAGTACCCCTTCCTACTATTATAAATTCGGGCTCATGGAGCAAGGCCTTGTCTATAACATCTTTTGTGATTTCGTGACTACTTTCCCTTTCCTCCACAAAATCGTCGGTAATGAAAACATCTTGTTTATGTTCCTTCCCATTTATTACAATTGAACCAAAAGCAAACTTGTCTATTCTCAAAAAACCACCCTTTAAAGTTTGGTAGCCCCGCCAGGACACTCGCAGTAGATATTTCGAACCTGGGTCAAGAGGTCCAGAACCTCCCATCCATAACCAGTTAGATGCACAGACGTATACTACGTACACGTCAACCTCCTTTTGGCCACTAGACTACGGGGCTATCTGATTAAATATTGTTTTGTTAGGTTAAATAATTATAAATAACTTAATTCGGATTTTACCTCTAAAAGGTCTATATCCCTCAAATTCCGTACTTTCAGCCCTTCTCCACTGTGAGATCATCTCCTCAAGTCTCACATTTTTGTGTGGTTTTTAATATATACTATAACATATACTTTATAAACTATATTATATAACATATATAATATAAAACAATTAATATATAATATATTTTTAGATATATCTATTTATTTATATCTATTATAAAATATATTATTCACTACTTTTCTTTGAATATGCGGTCTTGTAAATGGACCTCCATTCATCAGCCAGCTTGCTCAAATGGGAAGAAAATGTCACGGAAGGTTTGAGGATAAGAAACCAACCTTTTCCGGGATTTGAAGCGTTTGGTTCGCGTCTCCGTTCCACCAGACCTAATTTTACAAGTTTTGGTATAACAATGTTATATAGTGTAGAAACCGGTATTTCATGGCCTTTTACGAAATCGGACATTATTTTTTTATCTATACCCCCGGGGTTTTCAAGCAAAAAAGTCATCAATTTTTGGGCATATTCATATGATTTTTCCTGGTATTCTGCAGGGAAAACATGATTTAATATGTCAGACAAATCCCATCTTATATCAGGATCAAGCGTCTTCCACTTGCTCCCAAGAACAGATGGGTAGAATAAAGACTCCTTTGATTTTAATCTTTTTTCATTGGGTGGTTGTGGATTTTTCATAAAATCTTACCAATAACGTTATGATAAAAATATATCATCTGGTTTATTTAAAAATTTCTATTGTTTGGTTATTGAGTAGGGGGTTTAGGCTTAAACCATGGGGATAAAACAACAAAAATATGTTTTTTCTGGGTTTATGTAGGTATTTCGTTATCGTAACGTTATGGAGCTACTTTTTTGAGGTTTTCCTGTTTTTGTTATTATCTTCTCTTTTGTCCTCTTTCTTTTCGTCCTTTTTCTGATCTTTTTCTGATTTTGCCCTCTCAAACTTCCTTGATAAACCTTCAAAGTCATGAGCTATTTCTTCTCCATCAGAGGTTAACTGAATAATCTTTATCCTGCCCTTCTTCTTGAAGACTACCAAACCCAAACCTCTGAATTTTTCCAGTACCTTTATTGTGTGAGAATACGTGCAATCCACACCTTTAGACACCTGTGTGGCATATTTTGGACCCATGCCCTTTTTCAGGAAGACTAACATTTCAACGGGTTTTAATTTGAAAAACAGGTCTTTAAAAACATTCTTTTTTTCTTTCTTCCCAAGCATACCCCTCACATTTTTCACCCAATAATATTTAGTGCGAGATAATATATAAGTTTATTATATTTTTTGTAATATACATTTTCTAAAATATATTTTATATTATATTCTATTTAATATATACTTTTTATTATATTATTTATATAATATATTTTATGTCATATATTTTATAAAATATATTTTATGTCATTTTCCTCTCAAAGAGAATTGCAACCAAGACTATAATGAAACCAAATACTATGTAGGCAAACAGGCCAAACATGCCAATTTCGGGGTTTAGGATTATTGTAGAGGTTTCGAATGAAACAAGAGTTACACTAAAACCTAAGGCCACCATGGTAACATACTTAAACATCTCTTTTGTTTTCGGACCAAGCGATATTATCTTTCCTATCATCAATATGAGAGAAGAAAGGAATAATATGTATATTGAACCGTTTATGAATGCCGCCGAAAGCTCCAGTATATCCTTTGCTGCTATTGTCTGGGTAAAATCATATCCGGATTTTATTCCTATAAGTGCTACGAAAAGAGCCACTATGTAAAAGAATGAGGAAGTCCTTCTTTTTGTGATAGTTGTCCTTACATCGGTTAGAAATTTGACTATCATGTCTTCAAGTTTGAATCCTTTTATCAGAAGGTATAAACCTAAAAACCCCAATATTGCTCTCCAACCAGTATCACCAAAGAGAGCGTAGAGGATTAGGGCCAGAGCTGGAACACCGAGAACAACTTTGGACATTTTTGGATTCTCTATAAAATCATGAACCATATAATACATTCCCTCAAGTCTCTCACTCTGTTTCATAACAACCCTGTTTAAAGAAATTATGTCAAGTTTGCTCTGTATTATTGGTAAAATCCGCTCGTCATCCAGCCCGTCCGTGACCAATATTGTCTTCTTGGTTTTTATTTTCTTAAGAACTTTTTCCAATTGTCTGTTTATTTCTTCGTCTGATTTTATACCAATCTTTCTGTGTCCTGTTATTGTGGCCACTTCAATGTCTTTCTCCTTTTTCAGGTTGTCATATGTGCGGATTGCCTCAAAAATAGTATTGGAATCAGAATCAGTGGGATCTGCGAGCGCAAGCTTTGTGGCCACTTCCAGGTTATTCTTCCTTCCTATCACAGGCCCCTTTAAGCCTGTTTTCTGGCCCACATCGTTATCTCTGTCTATACAAAGTACAAGAATTTTCTCTTTTTTCCTGGTCACTCTTACGACCCCCACAAAAACAAGTTGTTTAATTCGGTTTAGTTTTGTGAAGAGAAATATAAAAAAGTGAGAGTTAGATTTTCAACAAAGATTTTATATTTGTGCGAGAAATTTCGTGATACTTTCTCCATTTGGGACCGGAATAAATCGAACCCAGATGAACCTCTGTTACTGCGCTTCTACAGCCTGCCTTATCAAATGCACTCAGATATTTTGCCAGAGTCTCTCTTGTTTTCAAACCAATATTTCTCCTTATTACGTCGTTCTCTATGAATTCATTTGGATCGTTTTCAAATGTTACGGGCATATGAGTAGCTATTTTCTTTAATTTTCTTCCGTTTACCTCATCCCAATAGAACATTCCTTGACCCTGATAGCCTATTATGTGACACATCTTAATCCTTTCTCCAAGGTCTCCTATTAGCTCTGTTGGGTTTATTTCATTTTCGAATAGAACTGGTCTGCCTTTTTTCACAAAAATTCCACACTCATTGAAAACCTTTTCCTGCCACCTGTCCATTTTAGGTCTGCCTATTTTTTCAAAATTATGTTTTTTCGAGTGATTCACGGTTATGCCTAAATGGTCCACGTCTATGCAAAAACCACCGGGTGTAAAGGTTTTCAGGTCCGTTGGACATCCAAAATCGCCCATATGAAGTTCTTCGGGTATCCATTCTGTTCTGCCAAACCTTTTATCATTATTTAGTTCCTCAATAGTATAGTCCAGTTCCCTGCCCATTTTTTTAATTACAGGCAAATATCCTCTCGTGGCAAAATTATCTTGAGCCACGTTTTCAATTGAAACATCTATTCCATGCTTTTGGGCATGATTGTAAATTTTTTTGAATTTTCTTTTTGCGCTTTCTCTGACCAGATAATATTCCTCTGCAGTATAAGTAGCATCCAAATCATCATAAGTCATGCCTTTATCAAGCGCGCTTTCTCTGATTGTATATTCCTCTTTGAAAGTATGGACAGCACCGGCATGAAAATCCACATCACCAATAATTTTTTTGCCGTATCTTTCATTCAGTTTTATTAACAAGTCTATGCTATCTTTAACGTCAGGTATCCTTGAATCAATAAATTCTCCTCTGCCGTGAGAGGTTATTTTCAACGGAACTCCGAAAATTTCCTTTTTTTTCAAATACTTACAGAGACCGTTTATTGCTTTCTTGTTGCTTACTTTTGAAAGTGTTACAACAGCAGGGTATAGACCTACCTCTAAACCATCCTCTATCTGCGTTGAATCAAAATTACCTTTTCTATCGTAAAATCCTCTTGTCGCATACAAAGTCCAAGACATAAAGAAATTGAGGTCCAAAAAGGATTTAAACTACATGTTTTCCCGCTTTTGCTCCACCATCAAGAATAAGCTCAGTACCGTTTGCATATCTGTTTTGAGTAAGAAAATATATGCCTTCCGCAATATCCTCCGGTTTTCCAAAATCTTCAACTGTTAATTTATCTTTCAATTCCTTAAAGACTCCATCGTTATACATTTGACCTGTTCTGTGCCCGGGAATCGTACCGGGAATTATCGTATTTACCCTTATTCCCCTTTCTCCAAGCTGAGAAGACAGGTATCTTCCCAATGATATTAATGCTCCTTTGGCTGCTGTATAATGGGGATTTCCTATGGCACTCAACGCGTTACCAGAACTTGTGTTAA
>JAGLWW010000040.1 GCA_023133195.1 Candidatus Aenigmatarchaeota archaeon | reverse complement strand
ACGCGTTCAAGGAAAACATGCTTGGCCCAGGCGTCATAGAAAAATGTGCTGCTTTGGCTGCGCAGGAGCATGGCGATGCAAGAAGGGCTCTGGATTTGCTCAGAGTTGCAGCGGAGATAGGAGAAAGGGAAAATTCAGAGAAAATTGAAGAGAGACATGTAGACATGGCGGAATCAAAAATAGATAATGATAGAATATTTGAGATTGTAAAGTCACAGCCAAGACAAAGCCAGGCCGTTCTTTGGAGTGTTTTAAAGATGGACGGTGAAGTTCACACAGGAGATATATTTTCTATTTATGAGGGAATATGCTCGGAAAATGGTTTAAAACCGCTTACACAAAGAAGAGTATCTGATCTTATAGCTGAGTTGGATTTGCTGGGGGTAATAAATGCAAAAGTCGTCAGCAAGGGTAGATACGGAAGGACGCGAATAATAAAAATAAACCTTCATAGTTCCCTTGTGAAAAAAATAAAGGAAATTCTCCAGACAAAATATTATTTTCAATAAGGTGGTTTAATGGGTTTAATAGAGGAATTTTTAGAGAAAGGCATTTTATTGTCTCCCAAAGTAAAGGCAAAAATCAAAGAGAGCGAAGTAAACGAATTGTTGGCTAAGTTTGATGACAAAGACGTTGTTTTGACCGAACGTATTTTTTCACTTATCAAAACCGACAACGTGAAGGTAGTAAACGAGTACAAAAAAGGAGATGAAATAAAAAGGATAAGAAATTTTGTGGATTTTTACAACGAGAGATTTGAATTTTTAAGGGACATTCTAAAGAAGAAGCTGAATGTGGAAAAAATAACATCTATAAACAAACTAAACAATGGTGACGTAACTGCAATAGGCATGGTAAAGGATAAGAAAGAGGATGGATTTGCCCTTGAAGACCCAACGGGTTCTGTTTTTTGTATATCCGATAAAAAAATTTTAGAAGATGAAGTCGTGGCAATTAAAGGAAAATTTGAAAAGAAAAAATTACACGAGGAAAAAATATTTTATCCCGACATACCTCTGAGTAAAAAAGTAAATACCACAAAAGATAATTGTCCGGTTCTTTTCACAAAAAAACTTTCTTCACATATTTCACAAAAATATTCATACGTTCCTTACATATTCACATTTGAGTCAGAGCCTGGTATTTCAAATAAGCAGAAATATGGGATAGTAATAAAAAAAGGAAATGTGGAAAAGGATAACAAAAGATTGGAGTTAAATTTGCCGTTTGTTGTGGAAGCAGGTGATATCAGAATTTTAGTTTTTGAGATGGAACACATGGATGATATAAAGAAAAAACTAAACATAGATGATGAGAAGAAGGTGGTAATATCTCTATTAAAAAGAAGGCACCTCCTTCCATTCGTTTACATGGACAATGATCCGTATCTGATAAAGAAAATACCGGATATAATATTCTTTACGGGGGGTAAAGAATCTTTTTTCTTGAACTATAAAGGAGTTTCTGTAATTTCTGTCTCAAACGAAAAGAGTTTTCTGGTAAACCTCAAAACAAGAGATTTTGAAGAAGTCAAATAAAGTGTTTAAAATGATAAAGACAATGATATTTGATTTGGGCGGGGTTATTTTAACAAATGACTGGAGTAGAGATTATTATGAATTTCTAAAAGAATTCTCACACGCTTTTTCTGTGACCGTGGACAATTTACATAGAGGATGGAAAGCACACTACCCGTTTTTTGACGGGAAAATAACTGAGGAAGAGTTCTGGAACATTTTTTTAAAAAAATCCGGAGCAAGAGAAATTGACACAGAAAAAGCCAAAGTAATATGGAGAAAGCACCAAAAATCACTGGAAAATATGTTTAGTCTGCTCAAAAAGTTAAAAAAGAAACACAGGCTTGCTGTTCTTACAAATTTGAGCAAAGAGTGGACTGATTTCAAAAGAGAAAGGTTTAGATTGGACGAATATTTTGATTTGATAATCAGTTCTGGTTACATAGGAGTGGCCAAACCGCACCACAAAATCTATGAGTTGATATTAAAAAAACTGGAAAACGAACCACGGGAATGTCTTTTCATAGATGATAGAGAAAAGAATCTGTTGCCAGCAAGGGAACTGGGGATGAAAATAATATTGTTCACAGGGCAAGAAGAACTGGAGAGAAAACTCCGTGAAATCGGGGCGAAGTTTTAATTCAATATAATCTCTTTAACTACCCCAAAGTCATTTCTATACTAGAGGAGACAAATTAATTTTTAATAGTTTAACACCCATTAACTTGTTGGATATAGTAGGGGTGTGTTATGAAGTTACAGGTCTTTGATGCTGATTATACAATGCTGAACGATAAACCGCTGATACGGATTTTTTGCAAAGATTCATCGGGCAAGAATTTTTGTGTTTTTGTAAATGACTACATGCCCTACTTTTATGCAATGGGAAACGAGGAGGAAATAAAAAACAAATTAAAAAAATTTGAGGGGGAAATCCAAAAAGTAGAGAAGGTAAAGAAGTTTCTTCCGGTAGGTTATCAGGAAAAAAAGACGGAAGTTCTTAAAATAACAAACAAAACTCCATCAAAAGTCCCGGTAATTAGGGACGATTTGGGGTGCAGGGTTTTTGAGGCAGACATACTTTTTAAATACCGTTTTTTTTCTGACAGGGATATAAAAGGTATGCATTGGATAGATGTTGAAGAAAATTTTGTAAAGACAAACACGGTCTCTTGTGTTGGAATAGAAACAAAAAAAATAAAGCCAATTATAAATGAAGAAAATGTCCCCATGAAAATAATGGCAATTGACATAGAGACAGAGGCTCCCATGGACAGGATGCCGGAGCCTGAGAAAGATGCTATAACTATGATAAGTTTTTCCTTCTCTGAAAAATACAAGAATTATGAGGACTTGGTTGTCGTTTCAAAACATGTTCTACTCAGGAATGATCAGAAGAAAAACACAATTTGCACAGAAAACGAAAAAAAAATGCTGGAAAGATTGAAGGACATAATCAACGGATATGACCCGGACATAATAACCGGTTACAACATCCAGAATTTCGACATGCCTTTTATCGTAGGCAGGATGGAGAAGTTAAATATAAAGAGAGATTTCGGCAGGGCAAAAGATAAAAACGTTTTCTGCAGCAAGTATGGTCCTACATCCACCACCAAGATAATAGGAAGGATCATAGCTGATTCTTACCAGATAATCAGGAAGGATTTTTCCTTCAAAAGCTACAAGCTTGATAACGTTGCAGAAAAACTCATAGGCAAGAAAAAAATTGACATAAACTACAGGGATTTCAACAAGATGTGGAACGGGAGCAACGAGAATCTGCAAAAGTTCATAGATTATTCAAGAAAAGACGCGACTTTGGCGTTGGAACTTATAGAAAAAAAGAATCTTTTGGATAAATATGTAGCTCTTTCCAGAGTTTCAGGTATTCTGTTCCAGGATGCGCTCAACGGCGGGGAGTCTATAAGAATAGAGAATATTTTGTTATCGGAATTCAATAAAAGAGATACCATATTCCCCGTGAAACCCACAGACAGGGATATAATTGAGAGGACTAAAAAAAGAAAGGAGAGCGGTCTTACAGGCGGGCTGGTACTTGAACCCCAGGCGGGATTGCATACGGATGGATATATACTGGTCTTGGATTTCAAAAGTCTGTATCCAAGCATAATACGTACTTACAATATTTGTCCGACCACGCTCTTACAAAAAGATTTAAAAACAGGGTACAACGAGTCACCGGTGGGTACAAAATTTGTAAAAAGCGATGTAAAGAAGGGAATATTGCCGCACGTCTTGGAAAAATTGATAAACCAAAGGTCTAATGTAAAGAAAAAGATGTTTAAGGAAAAGAATTTAGACAAAAAAAGAACATTATATGCCGAACAATGGGCACTCAAAATACTCGCAAATGCATTTTATGGCTATACAGGATACCTCAGAGCCAAGACATATGTCATGGAAGTGGCCAATACGATAACGGCTTTTGGCAGGGAACTTCTTCAGAGGACACGGGATGAGATAAGTAACATGGGATATGAGGTAATCTATGGCGACACGGATTCGGTTTTTGTAAAAGTCAAGATACATGACCTTGACAAGGCTTATGAGAAAGGCAATGAAATAGTCGGCAAAATAAAGATGCCGGGAAAGCTGGTGCTGGAATTTGAAAAAACCTTCCGTTCATTTTTAATATTAACCAAGAAAAGATATGCTGCGTGGAGTTTTGAAAAAAACGACGGCGAGTGGTCGGACAGGATAGAGATGAAAGGAATAGAAACCGTTAGAAGGGACTGGCCGGATATAGTCACGGATACAATGAACGTTGTTATTAATGTGATACTGAAGGAGGGGGACATCAAGAAGGCAATAAGGTTTGTTCAGGGGGAGGTGGACAAACTTAATACGGGAACAGTTGACCTGAAGAGACTCGCTGTTACAAAAAGTATTACAAAGGGCATTGACAGGTATGATGGAATACTTCCTCATATAGAGCTGGCAAGAAAGCTAAGGGCGAGGAATCCGTCCCAACCACCAGTATCCGGTTCAAGGATATCTTACGTTATAATCCGCGGAAATCAGATGCTCAGTAAGAGAGCGGAGGACCCGGAATATATAAACGAACATAATCTGAAAATAGATTCGTATTATTACATAGAAAATCAGCTACTCCCGCCACTGGAGAGAATATTTGCGGTCATTGGCGTGGATAAAGGGGAGCTCATGGGGAAAGGAAGGCAGTGCAACCTTAAAGATATGCTAAAACCTATGGATAGAAACCATAAGATAGATATGCCCCCGGAAGGAATGACAATAGATTCTCCCGAGGGATTTGTTTGCAGGGAGTGCAAAAACAATTTCAGGAGAGTGCCTCTTCTTGGTAGATGTGAGTGCGGCGGAGAAATAATGGCCTTTGGCAACGGAAGCATGGGAGGTCTTGTTAAGGTAAAATATTGACGGTTTATATTTGACTTTTCATAAATTATTATTATGCCCCCGATAGAATATTTGGCTTTGTTCTCGGATAGCATAATATATCTTTCCATACTTTTCATACCATTCTATCTTTGGGGCAATGACAGGAAAAAACTCCTGTTGTATGTAATTTGCATTTCAATTAATCTGGGTGTGGTTTATTTTTTGAAGACAATAATAGCAGTCCCAAGACCACCCTTTGCTCTTATTTCAATTCCGTCAACGCCATCTTTTCCAAGTATGCACGCGTCACTGGGAATGTTGCCGGCAGGTTTCTTTTTTTACAACAGGAAATACAGGGTACTGCTTCTGATTTATGGCATACTAATAGCATATTCCCGCGTGCTTCTCGGCGTTCATTATTGGATAGACATAGTTGTCGGGGCGTCTATAGGATTCGTTGTGCCAATATTGATTTTTTACAGAAAGGAAAAAATTTACAGAGTCTTTGGGTTAAGTAAACACTTAAAGAAAAAATAAAACAGTCGGGACGATAAGACACGCCATCATATAGCTTCTTCTTGTATTTGACAATATACAAACCTCTCCTATTATTGTGGACAAGATTAAAACGGACAGCCCAATCAGTCCAGTGAGCACAAAAGTTATTGCGCCAAGAAAAACTATTATGGAGAAACCAACGTACCGGTAATTTGTCTTTCTAAAGAAGTTTATAAGACGCTTGCTCAGGTACAAAGTCAAAATGGATGAAACGCCACCGGCAAGGACAATCGTCCCGATGAAGATTATTATATCACCAAAGGTCAAAGTGTTCAACAGTTCGTTGACAACCACGGCAACGCCGCTTCTCGGGTTCCCAATCATCCAGAGTGCCAAGAGGGAAAATACAGCAACGACTGTGTTCACGCCGCCTATTGCTATCAAGAACTTTTTTTCTGACCGGTCTCTGAGAATTTCGTGGGATAAAAAAGTGGCCTGGGCAGCTCCCACACCAGGCAAAAGACCAACAAAAATTCCTGAAAGAGAACCAATTAAACCACCCTTTATCACATCTTTTTTATTTATATTTTCTATTTCATTTTTTTGTTCCGGAATTTCTATCCTGTCTTTGATTGATTTTATTATCATGCTCAAACCAAAGAGTCCGGTGAGCATAGGTAGCAGTGCGAACTTTCCAAGTATGTTTCCGTTTAGAACCAAATAACCAAGTGTTCCAGAAAGGGTGAAGACAACAAAGCTCCACGGATTTCTGTCTCTTAGAAACATGAAGCATGTTATTGCTATCAATATCCAGTGTATGTTTGGTCTTATAAGATGATAAAATGAATCTACAAAAAACACAAGGAAAGGAAGTAAAACAAGTATTATTAACAGAGATACAATTCCGCCCATGACAGTAAGTCTTATCGCCTCATATGCACGTCCCTGCATCATCATGTTATGGCCGGGCAAGATACTTAGTGCTGTTTCGGGATCCGGGGCACCGAGTAGTATGGAGGGTATAAAATCAAGAAAGGAATGTGTAATGGCAGCAGATATAATCATAATGGAAATCAAAAACGGCTCTCCAAACAGAAATCCCAGAAAGAGCGTGGACATTGTGTTTGGGTGAAGGCCAGGAATCAGTCCGGTAACTGTGCCGATAAAGACTCCTAAAAAAACATAAAAAATAAATCCATGCTTTAGTTTTCAAAGAAGAAAATAAATCATTTCTTCTTCTTTTCTTTCATCGCATCGAATATTACTTCCAGCGAAGTTATAACAGCTGCTATTAGGAATCCAGTTCCAAAGGATAGCTCCAATGTATATCCCGCGCTATATTTCATCAATGCAGTCACTATAACAAGCACTACTATGAATA
>JAGLWW010000004.1 GCA_023133195.1 Candidatus Aenigmatarchaeota archaeon | reverse complement strand
ATTCTTTCAATGGGTGGAACTATAGCCTCCAGAGTGGATTATAAGACAGGAGGGGTGATTCCACATTTCACAGCCGAAGATTTGATAGAGTCCATACCTGAACTTGCAGAGTTGACGAACGTCTACGGAAGGCAAATTGAGAACATATTCTCGGAGAACATGAAGTTTTCTGATTATAAGAAACTAATAACGGAGATACAGAAAGAAGTAAAAAAGGGTTGTGATGGCATTATAGTGACTCATGGAACGGATACTCTACATTATACGGCTTCTACGCTGGCTTTTGCACTGGAAGAGCTCTCTATACCCGTTATTTTGGTTGGTTCGCAGAGATCCAGCGATAGAGCGTCTTCAGACGGACCCTTTAACCTTATATGTGCGGTACAGTTTATAGCAAATTCAGATTTCGGGGAAGTTGGCATATGCATGCACGCCACGGAAAGCGATGATTTTTGTTTTGTTTATCCGGCATGCAAGACCAGAAAAATGCATACAAGCAGGAGAGATGCCTTTAAGGCTGTTAATTCAAGACCATGGGCTCTAGTATCCACAAAAGGGGATATAAGGTTCTTTAAGGATGATTACAAAAAAAGGGATAAAAAAAGAAAAATGAAAGTAAAAAGTAATTTTGAGCAGAAAGTGGCTCTTCTGAAGAGTTTTCCGGACATGGACTCCAAAATGGTTGATTTCTTTACAAAAAACGGTTATAAAGGCCTGGTTCTGGAGGGAACCGGGTTGGGCCACGTGCCAAAGGATTTGAACAAAAGTCTTAAGAACTTTTTGAAGAAAGGGATAGTTGTCATGACTTCGCAATGCATAAACGGGAGGATAAACATGAACGTCTATTCCACAGGCAGGGAACTTGAGGAGTTAGGCGTTATACAGGGAGAAGACATACTTCCTGAAACGGCCTACATAAAACTGGCATGGTTACTGGGAAATTACAAGGATAAGGAAGAAATAAAGAAGCTTCTTAGAAAAAACATAAGAGGAGAGATAATTGACAGGTCCTTTTGAGAAATTGGGCTTTAAGGCCGGGATTGAAATCCACCAACAATTGGAGACGCATAAGTTGTTCTGTAATTGCAAATCCAGGATAACAGATAATGAACCAATAAACACCATAGAGAGGCAATTGAGGCCCGTAGCAGGAGAGACAGGTGAAATAGACAGGGCAGCGCTTTTTGAGTCTCTTAGGAAGAAGTCTTTTATTTACAATAATTATGAAGAGGAATCCTGTCTTGTTGAAGAGGACGAGGAGCCGCCGCATGACGTAAATGCGGATGCTTTTAAGACTTCCATGCAGGTGGCAAAAATGCTAAAGTGCGACGTGCCGGATGAGATACATTTTATGAGAAAAACCGTTATAGACGGCTCAAATACGTCAGGCTTCCAGAGGACTGCGATAGTGGGTATGGATGGGTTCTTGGATACTTCTTTGGGAAGGGTTGGCGTGACAAACGTATGTCTTGAAGAGGAGGCAGCCAAGATACTTGAAAGAAAGGAAGATAAAGTGGTGTATGGGCTGGACAGGTTGGGAATACCCCTAATAGAGATAGGGACCGCTCCTGACATAAAAAACCCGTCTCATGCAAGAGAAGTGGCAGAGAAAATAGGGATGCTGCTTAGAGCGACAGGCAGTGTCAAGAGAGGTATAGGAACCATAAGGCAGGATGTGAACGTTTCTATAAGGGAGGGAGCAAGGATAGAAATAAAAGGCATGCAGGAATTGAAGCTTATAGAAAAGACAATAGAGGCGGAAGTTGAGAGACAATCTAGCCTTTTGAAGATAAAAGATGATTTGAGAGAGCGACAGGCAAATATAGACAAGGAAGTGCTTGACGTCACTCTTCTTTTCCAGAACACGAAAAACAGTTTAATTTCCGAGCTTCTTGGGAAGGGAAAAAGTGTTTTTGCATTCAAGCTCAAGGGTTTTACAGGTCTCTTAAAAAAGAGGATAAGCCTGGAAAAGACATTCGGCAAAGAACTCTCCGATTACGCAAGACCTTACGGAGTCAATGGATTTATACACACGGATGAAGATTTGGGCAAATACAACCTTACAAGAGAGTTTCTGAAATTGAGAAAAAACTTTGATTGCACCGAAAAAGATGTTATAGGGATTGTTGCTGAGGATGAAGATAAGGCAAAAAAAGCGTGTCTCGCTATTTTAAACAGAGCTGAAAAAGCTACAGAAGGGGTTCCAGAGGAGACAAGAGTGGCAAATCCCGATACAACTACATCTTATTTAAGGCCCCTTCCCGGAAAGGCAAGGATGTATCCTGAGACTGATATCAAGCCCATTTCCGTTACTGAAGAATTGCTTAAAATAGACCTACCGGAAACACTGGAAGAAAGAAAGGAAAGGTTCATAAAACTAGGTCTTTCGGAGGATTTAGCGAGACAAATGGTCAAATCCAGATATTTGGGGCTCTTTGAGGAAATAACAGAAATGAAAATAAATCATTCCAGAGCTGCAGATGTGATTTTAAACGTTATGAAGGATTTAAAGAGGAAAGGAGTGAATGTAGAAAAAATAAAAGACTCTAAATTAAAGGAATTGTTCAAAGAAATGGATAAAGTTCCAAAGGAGTCTATTGCAACGGTTTTGGAGAATTTATCATCTGGAAAAGACTTAAAAGAATCTATGGGTTCTGTTGATTCTATAAATATAGGAGAACTTGATTCAATAATAGATGAGTTGTTAGACAAGGATTTAATTAAAAAGGAAGGCAAAGAAGCTTTCAAAAAGCTTATGGGTCCTGTAATGGCCAAAGCAAGGGGCAAGATAGACGGAAAAATAGTGGCAGAGAGGCTTAAAAGAAAGATAGAGGAGTTGTTATGATAGGATATTTACTGGCAATGACAATCATAAACGTTTTAGTTCTTTTTGTTGCAGCAAATACATTCAGTGAAAACCCCGGATTCCTTAGAATCGTTTCCGTTTCCTTTTTAGGTAGTGTTTTACCGCAGTTTATACCTTCGTTGGCAGTGCCATTTTTCTTTGAGATTGTCTCCATAATAATATGGACTATTGCCATAAAGGTGCTATTTGGGTCTAATACTCTGAATTCTGTCAAGATGGGTGTTGTCACTTTCTTGGTAACGTTTGCCTTGACCATGACAGGGGTTTACTCTTTATTAGGGTCATTTATTCCTCTATAGAACCAATCAGGTGAGTCTTTCTGGCATCTTTTATTCTTACAGTGACAAGTTTTCCCATCAGGTCTTTATTTGTCTCTATAAGAACAGGCTTATAAGCCATGTTTCTGCCTTTATATTGACCTTTTTCACGTCCCTTTTCAGTGACAAGAACCTGACACAGTTTACCCAACCATATTCTATTCCTTTCCAAAGACAGTCTGTCAACCAAGTCACTGATTTGTCTACTTCTTTCCTTTATTGTCACGGTTGGAACCTGTTCCATTTTTTCCGCTTCTGTAAAAGGTCTTTTTCCAAACTTGCTTACATTGACAAAATCTGGTTTTGTCTCTTTCATAAGTTTTATTGTCTCTTTGAAGTCCTTGTCTGTCTCTCCAGGAAAACCAACAATCACATCAGTCCATATAGTGACATTAGGCATTTCTCGCCTAAATTCAGTTACTATTTCCCTAAAATCCTTTGTCACGTATTGTCTTTTCATGTCTCTTAAAACCTTATCAGACCCACTTTGTACAGGAATGTGTAAAAATTTATATAGCTTTTTGTCTCTATAAGCACTTATCAAGTCACTCAAGACACGCTTTATGTGATTGGGGTTTGACATGCCAAGTCTCGTCCTGAAGTCGCCTTTCATTTCTGTCACTTTTTTTAGTAGCTTTGTCAGAGAGCTGTCAATATCAAGTCCATAGCAGCCGCAGTCCTGAGATGTTAGCCAGATTTCCCTGCAGCCAGATTTTAGTGACATTTCTATGTCTCTGGTTATGTCACCCAAAGGATAAGATTTTAGTTTACTCTTGGCTATCTTTACTATACAGTATGAACAGTTGCCAAGACATCCTTGGGAAATCTCTGTTATGTTTACGTACGGATTCAATCTACATTTTGGTGAACATAGCTTACTCTCGGTTTTTCCCTCTAGATACTCTACTTTTATGTCTTTTAATGTATTTTCAATACATTTAACTATTTTAAGAGTGTCATGAGGTCCCAAAAAGCTTGCATCCGGTTCCGTTGACCTTAAAAGTTTATACTCAGCAAGAGGCATACAACCCGCTATTATAAGCTTTTTATAAGGAAAATCATCTCTAATTTTTTTAATTCTATATATCATCTTTTTTTCTGTAGGTTCTTTTACTATACATGTGTTTATAACCAGAATATCGGCTTTTTCTGGATTTTCAACAATGTGACAATCCGCGTCTCTAAGTAGACCCAGCATCACCTCTGAGTGTGACTGATTGGCACTGCATCCATATGTTTCCATGTATACCGAGACTTTATGTGTCATAGTGTCACCATATTTTTATTCAAGTTTATATATCAGCTTTGTTATATTTATAGTGACAGAAAAGAGACAAAGATGATAAAATGGAAGATTTTGAAAACGTAGTGTGGTTCAAAACTTTTGGCTGGAGTGACAACCCTTTCAAAATAAGGTCTGAACACAGAAATATCGTAGGCTTTATTGACATGAGGACGCAAATACTAACTTATATGAAATCTGACGACCCTTTTATAGTGACAGGACCTACCGGTGCAGGAAAGACTACTTTACTTAAATGGCTTGAAGAGCAAAAAAAAGATTCTTTTTATTTTAATTTTCTTGATGATATAGATGAAAAGAAATTTAAGAAAAAAATAGATGGAACTTTCCTGGAGAAACTAATAAAACGTTTTTCGGGGTCCAAAAAGTTTGTTCTTATAGATGAGGTCCAGGAAATGTCTCCGGAGCTTCTGAAATGGATTAGGTGCAAATTTGATGAAGGCGAGATATCTTCTCTTGTATTAGCTTCCATTAAGGAAGATTTAGGGAATATAGAAGAGCCATTTCTTGACAGAATTGGAAGCAGAGTAGTTCTTGTAAGAAACCTCACAGAAGAAGAAGCCTTTAAAATGGTAAGACAGAGGATGTTTAGCAAAGGTAAGAACAATCCTTTTACGGATGAAGGTTTGAAAAGGATTTTTGAATATTCCGGTTTTTCACCAAGAAAAACCCTGGAAAATTGTGAAACATGCTGCATATATGCGGGCAAGGAAGGTATCAGGTACATAAACCATGATGTTGTGAACAAGGCTCTGGGGTCTATTGAGCAGAGAATAACTCTTAAAAAAACGGACAAGACAGATACAGCCATAGAACCTATAAAAGAGTTTGATATAAGATCTTTATCTCCAAGCCAACAGAAAATAATAAATATATTATCAGAGGAAGAATTAACGACAAATAAGATATCAGAAATGATGAATGTCTCAAGAGCCAGCGTTGCCAAGCAGTTATCCCGCCTTTCCTTCAAGACAGACAGGAAACTTCTTGAAAGCAAAGGATTTAATGCGCCGCTTGTAGAGGCAAAAAACAAGGGAAGACCGGTTGTTTATGGTCTGACAAAAGAAATAAAAAGAATTCTAAGCGAATAATCATTATGTAAGGAGGTGACTGAAATCAAAATATCATTTTCGAAAAAATCAGATGAAGAAAATGAAATTAAAAAGGATGAACAGTATATTCCCGAAGAAAACACAGGCGAGAAAAACGATAAGACCATGGTTTCAGATTTGATAAACGACATGGTTAAGGAAATAAAAGATGAAGTCACACGGGAAACCAGGGATGAAATCAAGGACGAATTAAAGGAAAAAATTAAGAAGGAAATAAAGGATAACGTATCAAAGGAAATTGTTACAGAACTTAAGAAAGAAATCAAGGAAGTAGTCAAGAAAGAAATCAGGGAAGAGATAATGAAAGAGCTATGAAATTGGTTAACTTTCAAACTTTTCCTTTTTAAAAGTCATGAAAGAGCTATAAAATTGGTTCTCTCTTTCAAATCCTTATATATTTTCTTTCTTATATTTTGTTTATGTTAATCAAGAATATCCGTTACATAGTTACAATGGACCCGCAAAGGAGACTCATAAAGGACGGAGCTATTTTTATAGAGGACAACAAAATTATAGACGTCGGAAAAAACGAGATTTACAAAAAATACAAGACAGACGACGTGATAGATGCAAAGGGCATGGTTGCTATGCCTGGTTTAATCAAGGCACATACTCATTCTCCAATGACCCTGATGAGAGGATACATTGACGACCTTCCATTAATAGAATGGTTACAGAAACTCTGGACCTTTGAGGCCAAGCTTAAGCCCGAAGACTGTTACTACGGGTCGCTACTGGCATGCCTGGAAATGATAAGTTTTGGTATTACGACTTTCTCTGATATGTATCTATATCCAAATGAGATTTTGAAAGCTGTTGAAAAATCTGGATTAAGAGCAATGGTATCCCCGCTTATATTCGAGAAAATAAACAAGGACTGTAACTTGAGAAATGCAAGGAAATTCCTTAAGAAAAAAACCGAAAGAGTGACGCCAGCCTTGGGTCCGCATGCTACATATACATGCTCCAAAGAGGAATTGATTGGAGTAGCGAATTTGGCAGAAGAAAAGGACGTTTTCATACACACCCACGTCTCCGAGACCCAAAATGAGGTAAAACAGATAAAAGAAAAATACGGAACGAATCCTGTCGAATTCCTCAATTCAGTGGGACTCCTGACGGACAAAACCATTCTGGTCCATGCGATCTGGGTAACAGACAAGGAAATAAAGCTTATAGCAAAGACAGGAGCCAAAATAGTTCATTGTCCAATTGCAAACATGAAACTTGCCTCGGGGGTGGCACCGGTTCATAAGATGAAAAACATAACTGTTTCAATAGGTTCGGACGGACCTTCTTCCAACAACAACCTTGACATGTTTGAGGAGATGAAGGCAGCCGCGCTTATCCACAAGATCAATAATCTGGACCCGACTCTTATTCCTTCAAATTACGCACTGGAAATGGCAACGATTAATGGTGCGAAGACGCTCGGCCTAAATGACACAGGTTCCCTTGAACCCGGCAAGAAAGCCGATTTAATCCTTATTGATTTCAGGAAACCGCATTTAACGCCGTTGTACAACCCGGTTTCCCATCTGGTTTATTCTTGTAACGGAGGAGACGTGGATACAACCATTTGTAACGGAGAGATTTTGATGAAAAACAGGAAATTTGTCCTGGATGCAGGCAAAATCATGAAAAAAGTCGAGGAAATAAAGGAAGATTTGCTAAAAAGATAAAAGCAGTTTACGTTAATAAATATCACTAATTAGTAATTAAAAAAACCGTTAACTTTATATACTAGTTATGATAATATTATTAATGTAATTTATTAATCTGTTACCATCAATAAATAATAAATACTTTACGGTACTAAAGAATATAAAGGCGAAATTATGGTTAGGAAAAGAGAAAAAAAGGCTACATCAGTAAAGAAATGTCCTGAGTGCGGTTCTACTCATGTACGAGAGGATTCATCCAGAGGTGAAGTTTCCTGTGTCAACTGCGGTTTGATTTTGGAGGAAAATGTAGTTGACCTTACGCAGGAATGGAGAGCTTTTGATCAGGAGCAGAGGTCAAAGAGAGCTAGGACAGGAGCCCCGCTTACTCCTACAAAACACGACAAAGGTATGATAACAGAAATAGGCAAGGGTCCCGGAGAGCTTTTCAAGGTATCCCCAAAGAAAAGGGCTCAATACTACAGGCTCAGAAAATGGCAGAAAAGGCTTGTGGAGAGCAAGGACAGAAACCTTAGTTTCGCTCTTTCAGAACTACAAAGACTTATTTCATTTTTAGGATTACCAAAAAACATTCATGAAGAAGTGGCCAAGCTTTACGAACTGGCAGTGGATAAGGGCCTTGTAAGAGGCAGGTCCATGGAGTCTGTTGTGGCTGCATTGCTTTACGCGGTTTGCAGGGAGTTTAAGTCACCAAGGACTTTGGACGAGATTACAGACGTTTCTGGCGTGGATAAAAGAGAAATAGGAAGGACCTACAGGTATACTTGTCGTGAACTGGGAATAAGGATACTTCCTTCCCAGCCAGAGGATTACATACCAAGGTTTGCAACCATGCTTGGTCTCGGAGACAAAGTCCAGGCAAGGGCTATTGATATACTTAAGAAGGCAAAAGAATATGATGTGACTTCGGGAAAGGGTCCCACAGGAGTTGCGGCTGCGGCTCTATACATAGCTGCTGTATTGAACGATGAGAAGAGGACGCAAAGAGAGGTCGCAGACGTAGTCGGGGTAACAGAAGTCACGATAAGGAACAGATACAAGGAGATTGTAGAAAAGCTTGGAATAGAGGAAGAAGTTGAAAAGAAGGTAAGAGAAGAAGACTAAAACGTTTGATTAAATTGATTATAAATTTATGAAGTGGGGGGTTGGAAATGCAGAATAGATTACATTCTAAATATCATCCAGATTTGGCTATGGACATGAGTTCTTTTCCTCTCAGGGACATGCAGGATCTTGTAAAGATAAGGAAACCTGTAGTCATGAGAGAGGGAAGAATTGTAAAGGATTGCAATTTTTACAAGACTACTGGCCAGTGTTTCGGGACAAGATGTTTTTGGGTAAGAAACGGGGAATGTCCGTTCTTCAACAAGAAGACGAATGCTAAATGATTTCTTTCATATCATCAAAAGTGGCATTAGTCTTTATTGCTGTCGGACAAAAATGAGTGCGCGACACGTGGAATCCTTTTTGTCTTATTTTTTCCATAGTTTTCTCCATCTTATCAGACCTTTTTCCTGTTTTTTTGTAAAGGTAGTGCAAGTCATAATAAAACGGAAAGCTTATTTCCTCTTTTATTTTAGTCACAAGTTTCTCTTCTGCAACGAACATCCTTTTTTGCAATCTATTTTCCAGTTTTTCGAGAAACTTACTGTTCTGTATGTCTCCGAGATAAACCTTGCAGAATTGCGTGGCTTCGCTGCATAAAGGACATTTTTTCTCCAGTTTCATATCTCTCCACCCGCACTTGAAGCAGTGACTGACGTAAGAAAACTCCTTGAGCAGTCTGTTCACTCTTTTTACCCCATTCTCCACTTTTCCGTAGACCCTGAAGTAGTGTAATCTGGAATAAGATAAATACGGAACGAAAACTCTTTCATATCTTGCAAAAATTCTCATCACAGCTGAGATCAAAATCCTCAGTCCCAATTCATTGTAATAATCCGTTTTCATAGACTTTATTCCATATCGTCTTTCAGATACTTTTGGATAACTGCCGCACAACGGAGCGGTATCCGTGGCCGTTATCGAAAGAAAACCGTTCCTACCGAGACTCGCAGAAGCTGAATCAATAAAACTTATGGGAGAGCCGAAGGGATCTATGTCTATGAAGTCAAAGTGATTGTTTCTCATCAAGACATTTGCATCTTCTTCCGTGACTTCCATCTTCATTTTATTTCTCTTCACATTTTTCTTTATCAGTTTCACAGCCTTGGGATTACAATCGTTGGCACACATGTCAAGTCCACTTTCTTTTTTGTATCTCAGCGCGCGGATTCCCGTGGCAGACAATGCACCCAAGCCCTTTAAATCAGCCTTTTTAAGAATTTCCTGAAGAAGGTCACATACGCATACGGAGATGTTCCTGTCTTTTTCCATTACGGGGTTGTAAAAGACCTCACCGTATTCCGGTATTTTGGCTTCAGGAACCATAATGGAAACGGAACCTTCTTGTATATCTTTCATAGTTATTGTTTCACCCATAGAAATAAAAGATTTAAAAGTGCATTACACACTTTTATTATGAATTTTCTGTGTTCAAGCGATTTTCACGGGGTAGTTCCCGTGCAGATGAGGGAAATAATAAAGGAGAAAAAGATAGATGCCATACTATCCGGAGGCGACTATTCTCCCCATGGCTGGGGAGGGGAGGGGGAAAGCACGGAAGACCCTCTGCATTTCTTGATAAATTTGGGCCTGCCTGTATTTTCAGTTTTCGGGAATATAGACCCAGAGGAACAATTTTTTGAAGAATTTGACCGGAAGAACAAAAACTTTCATTTCATACATCTGAAAAGGGTCAAGATAAAGGATTACTACGTAGTTGGATTGGGTGACTTTTACTTTGATTCTTATGCCCTTAAAAAGTTTGAGAGCCTGCTAAAACAAAAGCCGGAGAAAACCATAGTATTAAGCCACTATCCTCCGAGAGGTGTTGTGGACAAGGTTGACTTCGGTTCCCACGTAGGCAGCAAGGAGCTTCGCGATTTGATAGAGAAATACAAGCCCATGTTGGTTCTTTGCGGCCACATACACGAGGCGGCGGGAATTGACAAAATAGGAAACATAACAGTAGTAAACATGGCCATGAGAAATGTACTGGTGGAAATAGAAGACGGAGAAGTAAACGTTTCACTGGTGTAAGTATTTATTTGAATCTCTTATATTATGTTTATGTATTATTTACCTGATTACAACGGTGGAAGTATAGTAAATTTGATGAGTTCTATCTCAAAATCCTTGGGAGGAAAACCAAAATATAGAACTCTAAAAATTCTTCCTCCCAGAGAATTAGATAATTCTAAAAATACAGTTTTAATGGTAATAGATGGTCTTGGTTTAGAATTTCTAAAGAAGAACGGCAAGGGTACTGTCTTTAAAAAGTATCTTCGAGGTAATATAACTTCGGTATTTCCTCCTACAACAGCTGCTGCTATAACAACTTTTAAAACAGGAGTCGCCCCACAACAACATACTGTAACATCATGGTTTATGAATCTTAAGGAAATAGGTGTTATATCAGCTTTTCTGCCTTTTAAATCCCGCAGCGGAAATTTTGATTTTTCTACCAAAGTGAAAATGAAAGATATTTTAAGTCAAAAAAATTTTTTTGATTCCATCAAAGTACCTTCCTTTATGGTTACAAAAAAGGATATAGTTGATTCTGCTTACAGTAAACTACTTAGTGGAAAGTCACAGAGACTGGCTTATAAGACTTTGGAAGGATTTTTCAGACAGATAAAAAAAGTAATAAATTCAAGCAACAGAAAAAAATTCATTTATGCATATTGGCCAGAATTCGATATCATATGTCATAAACACGGTGTTAAAAGCAAAAAAGCCAAGGAACATTTCAGGGAACTTAACAGGAAATTATCCAGATTTATAAAGAATATAGAAGGAACAGATACAACTCTGATTATAACAGCAGATCACGGTCTAATTGATTGTAAGACAATATATTTGGAAAAACACCCCAAGTTAAAGGAGTGTCTGAGTTTACCTCTATGTGGAGAACCAAGAACAGTTTATTGTTATGTTCATCCTTCTAAAGCAAGAGAGTTTGAGAAATATGTAGGAGAAAAACTAAAAAAATTCTGTTATTTGTACAAAAGTGAAGAACTAGTTAGAAAAAACTATTTTGGATTATTCAAACCCAATAAAAGAATTTTTCAAAGAATTGGAGACTATACTCTTATCATGAAAGAAAATTATATGCTTAAAGACAAAATTCTAGGAGAAAAATCTTATAATTTTATCGGACATCACGGAGGAGTAAGCAAGGAAGAAATGATTGTACCTCTAATAGTAATTAAAAATTAATTATTTTTTATCGCTCTTTTGTTCCTTATTCTCTTCTTTTGCTTCTACTTTACACTTGATTTCTTTTTCCGCTGCCATCTTCCTTACGCTGCCTATAAATCTCCTTACATATTCCTTGCTTATGTTGATGTCTCTTTCGTTTATCTCGTCAATTTTCTTTTCGTTCACAAGTTTTTTCATTTCCAGTACTTTTACAAGAACGTTCTCATATGCAGGGTTCACAAGTCCGCTTTCTATTAGATGTTTCTTAAAGGCCGAAGGCAGTTCTTTCGGGTCTTTTGGCAGCTTGTTCAGGGATTTCAGTGCAGCAACGCTTGCCTTTATCATTACCTCATAAGTCTTTTCCACGTCTTTGGCCTTCCTGTTGCTCTCCAAGATTTTGAGGACCCTTTCCATTTCCTTCACGAATTTTTTTGCCCGCTCTATGAACTTGTCAACTTCCTCTCCCTTTATATCCTTCACTTCCTTATGCTCAGTTTTTTTCCTGAAGTTTATAATATCTTCTATGATTTTAATGGTTTCCTCTTTAGTTAATTTATTTTCTACAAGATATTTTCTACCGACTTCTGCTGCATGGTTAGCATCGGGAGGACCTCTTCCCATAAACATTACCACTGCCTGTAGCGAGTCAAGACATGCATAATATAAATCCTCTGCTATTATGTACATCTTTGCGTGCTGGGCTCTTCTCAATCTTTTCGGGACATTTTCCATCCTGTTCTCCACGGCTTCCTTTGTCAGCGGCATTTCGCCCCTTTCCAGAAGCCTTTTGTGAGTCAAAAAGAATCCCGTGTCGTAGACGGCCACACCGTCCTTCAGAAGGTTGTAAGCAAGCGGGGAACAACGTCTTGTCATGCTAACAAATTCGGTTATTGTCCAGACAGGTTGCGGGGAAAGCATCTTGTCCGTTTCCTCCGCCGCCTTGAACATGAAATCGTCTATCTCTCCTCTAATTTTTTTTGTAAGGTTGCCTCTTGTGTCATCTATAAGAATTACAACATCAATATCACTTTTACTGTGAAATTCATTCCTTACGACGCTGCCCCATGCAACTATGGCCTTTACGTACGGGCCATACTTGTCAAGAACCTTTTTGCTGAATTTTTTTATAACATCGGCCCTTCTCTTCTTTTCAAAATCCCTTATCTTCTTGCTCATTTTTTTCTTTATTCTGGTCTTTTTGTTTTTGATAAGTCTCTTTTTGAATTTTTTTTCAGCCATATTGACACCCAATAAGTAATCACTAATAAATAGTTACAATAATTCCTATATAAAGTTAACGGTGCTCTTCTTTCTTCCATTTCTCGACTGGGATTCCCTTCTTCTTTATAGCCTCTCCTCCAAGCCATGTGTCACTTAGTTCAGGTAGTTCTAACATCCCCTGTAAGGGGTCAAATGTATGAGAATCCACAATCCTTTTCTCATGTTCCATCTCTACAGGCGTCATTCCAAAATATTCTTCAGGCAACTCTTTCGGCGGGATATCCATTGAAACGTATTTGGCTACGTCTTTTAGGGTTATCACAATCTGTTCGTACAATTTTGGTGCTTCATACCCGCCTCTTTCAAATATAAACACTCCGTTTTTGAAACCCTTTTTCCTAAGCCTCCAGACAAGTTCGTAAATGTAAACGTCTCCTCTCGGGGAAGGGGCGTGGGCATGTGCAGGCATAGGAATGGTACCAACATGCAAAGTTATCGTGTAGTTTCCAATATCCCCAGGAGCATCTTTTATGTCTTTCATGGGATCTATTCCCTGGGTTGCTTCATGTTCAAAATCTATGAGAATCCTCACATAAGGAGAGCCAATATGTTTGACGAGTTTGTATATTTCTACAGAGCTTTGTAGCCTGTAATATCCGGCATACTGTCCCCCTCTTGCATCTGGACTTTCCAGGGCTATTATTACTTTTTTTTCTTCCATTTTTTCCAGATGCTTTTTCAGGTGACCGGCAACATACTTGGCAGAAACAGCAGCTACCTTGTTTTTTTCGTCTGCATCCTCATAACCTTTCCTGCCGCAGTATGCTTTCCATAACGGGTCTCTGGCTTCAGCCATCCATCTGCCCATAAACTCAAAAGCATAACTCTCGATTCCACTATCTCCCCAAGGTTGATTATGCTTACTTTTCTTGAAGTGTTCTATTACCTTTTCGATTCCCTTATTTTTCAGTTTTTCATGTTTTTTTACAAATTCTTCTTCACCTATTTCTTTTCTATAAACCTTTCTTTCAAGTTCATTCATTTGTTTACGTATGTCCCCTGGAAAATGATTTTCTATATGATCCCTTCCCCTTCCTCCTCCAATCCCTTCCTTTACAAACCATTCCCAGAGTTTGGGAGTCTTCTTGGTAATCTTTTTAATTATATTTTCCCCGTTTTCATCCAAAAGGATATCGTATCTTCTTGGGATTGAATACATCCTCGGTCTTGCAAGGACACAGGCGTGAAAATCTATATACAATACCTTTATTTTTGCCGCGGCATCTATATACAGTTTAAGCTGATCTTCTGCGTTCGTATAATCTATGTCGTAAGGTGAGGTCAGGTATGCGTCAAATCCTGCATGCATACCCAGTTTTATTCCCATCTTGTCTTTTATCATTTTTATTTCATCTATCTCTCTTTTTGTCATGGCAACTGGATGCTCCAGCATGAGTTCTATAAAGTCCACTCCCTTTGTCATGGCGTATCCTATCCTTCCGGCCGGAGTAGGATATTCTTTAGGCATTCCCGTGGATACCCCAACTATGTAGTCGGTCTTGGGTTCCGGTCCTTCGTCTTTCCCTTCAAGAATTTTTTTAAAAACTTCTTTAATCATAGAACCGCCTTTCACCATTTCTTAGTATCTCTTTAGCTTTATTCCGCCGACAAGGTCTTTCATGTCATCATAGAATTCAATGAATTTTTTTTGGATAATGGCTTCCATTTTCCCTCCCATTCCCTTCGGTATGTAATACTCTCCTGCCGAAGGTCTGCCAACGATTTTGCGTATACCGTTTTCTATGGACAAGAGCAATTTACTTTTTTCTCCTTTTTTCTCTTCCTCTTCTTTCCACTCTCCGCCTTTAAACTGCTCAATTTCCTTGAATAGAAGGTTTTCCCTTTCCTTTACTTTTTTCCTAAGTTCCTTTATATCCTCACCGGTTTTAAGATAAACCTTGAAGTTTATTTCCATTTTTTCAGTTCTTTTGCCTGCCAATGTCAGGGATTTTCTCTTTATTTTTATTTCTATAAAGGAATAGTAGGGATATCTCCCCCTTTTGTGTTCATCCTTCTTTTCTCTGTATTCAAATTCCTTTTCATAGGACATTCCCTTCCAGCATAACAGTTCCACTCCCGCGATTGAAGTGTCATACCCTTCTATTAAATTGGGATCGTCCAGACCAGTGTATTCGCTCTCAGAGAACTTTATTTTGTTTATGGCCTTGACATACGGCTCCAGAAGGTCTTTATACATTCTCATGGAGGCCTTTCTACCGCTTAACTGTTCCCTAAGCATGCTAACTTTTTCATTTATTTCCTTCCCATACTTTCCTTTCCAGTAATCGTAAAGTCTCCATTTTTTCTTTAGTATCCCCTTCTCAGTTTGAGTTATCTTCAGTTTCTTTATGTCATCTTCTTTTCTAATCTTGTAAAAGTCAACGACTATTGTCGGGAACTTGCCTGTTGTTGCAAGATCTATAAGACTAAGGGCTCCGGTATTCCTGTCAACCAGGTCAACAAAATCCGATTTTAAAACATGCTCGTCATTTTCCTTGAAGTGGCTTTGGACTTCTTCCAGCCTTCTTAGGTCGTGTTTTATGAGTTCTGCATCCCTTCTCACGTCGCTAAGCCCGATCATTACTCTTGAAACGCTTTGCTCTAGTGCCTGCTTTTTCTGCAGCATTTCCTGATGATAGTTGCTTCTGGGATTTATTTCCAGCCAATCCTTGTATTTCTTGACTTCATAACCATAACTTTCTTTAAGAAGTTTTATCATCTTGAAGTATATGCCCGTCGGAAAATCCGCAGTTCCCTTGATTTTGAAGGTTCTTTCTATAATAGGATCCATATTCACACCATTTAATATTTAAATAAAGTTGTTTTAATATTTATAGGAAAATTAAAAAACAGGTGAAAAAATGCTTAAGACCCTCAAAAAAATGATTCTTCATACAAAAGATGATTCAGACCTTGACAAGCCAAATATGGAAAGAGATGATGACTTTGAGCCAAGGGACGATTACCACATACCTGAGCCGGAGGACATAAGAAGATTGCCTACTCCGGGATTTCAGGAGCCCCAAAGACCAATTGAACAGGGTTACGGAAGAGAACCGCAGCTAATGCCCATGCCGGAGAGACGCCCTCTTGCACCGATGCGCGTTCCGGAACCAAGACCTGCTCCTGCCGAGCCGCCAGTATACAGAAGAAGCTTGGAAGACAGTGTGAACGAGATACTTTACAGGCTTGACAACATTGAAAGAAGATTGGCAAGTCTTGAAGGTTATGCACCCCAGCCAAGGAGATACTAGCTGTAATAATAATTCCCTTTTTCTTTCTGTTCCCTGTCCTTAACAGAGTCAGG
>JAGLWW010000039.1 GCA_023133195.1 Candidatus Aenigmatarchaeota archaeon | reverse complement strand
CAATGGGTTGAAAGCCGGGACAACCACAGCCTCTTTTATCTTTCCTTTTTCTTTGTACTTCTCTTCAATCTTTTTCTTATCCAGCTTGGCCCGGAGCCAGCACGGCTCTATGGAACGGAAGCCCAAAGAGTCGCGGAACTCCACGGCAGGGTGGCTGTGGCCTGTTATTAAAATTTCAGCCTGCAAAAACTCTTCGGAAGGCCAGCTCTGCCCGTGATTGAAAAAGTAGTTGCCCATGCGGAAACCGGAAGTCTTGTGAATTTTGACTTTCTTCGGGGCGATATCCCTGAGATTGCCGTCATGGTTTCCCGGAGTTATGTGCACTTCCAGTCTTTTAGCCAGATCTTTGAGAAAAGACGGTATTTCCCTTTCCTCCTGACGGCTCACGCCGTAAAACTTGTGCTTGACGTCGCCAAGAAGAACAAGTTTTTTGCATTTGTTTTCCCTGGCTAACCTAAGGATTTTGTCCCTTATCTTTTTTATGTTTGAAGGTATCATAAAACCGGATTTGTAAAACTCGCTTTCTATTCCGAGGTGCAGGTCTCCGACTACAAGCATATCCCCGACAACAAGAGTCGGCTCGTCCGTGATGAACTTCATGAAAATCTTTATATCTTATCAAGATTTATCCTTTTGTATTGGGATAGTTTCGGGTTTTTAAAGATTGAATAGAAATTAATTTTATGGATAGAATAATTTTAATCGGCGGTTCACCGACGGCAGGCAAAAGTTACACCGCAAAAAAACTTGCAGAATGGCTTAAACTATCTTGGATTTCTACTGATGCAATTAGAAGTCAAATGAGAAAATTAGTCAGGGAAGAGGATTATCCTGCGTTGTTTGAACTTGCCGGAGCTACACCAGACATGTCAGTAGAATTTTTAACTAGTAGAACCGCTGAAGAAGTTGTAAAACAACAGACTGGCGAAAGTGAAGATGTGTGGAAAGGGGTAAATGCTCTTATTGAAACTGATGATATTGACTCTTTTATTATAGAAGGTATAGCTATTTTACCTCATCTGGTTTCTGATTTGATTAAGACTAACAAAAAAATAAAAGCTGTTTTTCTTGTAGATGAGGATGAAGAACGGGTTAGAAAAACCATATTTACCAGAGGGTTATAGAGCGAAGCAAGTACATATCCAGATAGCGTAAAAGAGAAAGAAGTCGAATGGGTTTTTGCATTTAATGACCATATTAAAAACGAAGCGAAAAAATATAATTTGCCAGTCGTGAGCATTGGTAATCGTGAAGATTATTTTAAGGAAGTAAAAAGTATAATAGAAAATTGAGATTGTATTTAAGTTTAAAAATATAATTTTATAGAGTGATTGGGTGAGAATGATGAGCATAGGCACAGTTATTTCAACGCAGGAGGGCCCGAGCGTCTCCGGATTCAGTTTCGTCATAAATGATGATGGTCCTCTTGCAAAACAGGGACAATTCGTAACGCTTAAAACGCCTGAGGGAATCATGGTTGCAAGGATTTGCAACATATTCAAATCAAACCGATATTTCCAGAGAGCAGAGAGCGTGCGCGAATATGAAAAATCCGGAAAAAAGATGTCCGAGATATTTCCTGTTGAAAGATGGGAATATCTTATAGGCGAGGCAAAACCTCTGGCCGTTTTCTCTGATTCTCTCATCCAAAGACCTTGCTTTCCTCCGTCACCGGGAGACACAGTAGAAATAGCAGACGGAGAGATGCTTTCAAGGTTCATAGGACTTGACCAGGAAAAGGGAATGGATATAGGAAAGATAAACTTCCATGATACGCCTGTCAAATTAAACCTAACAAAACTTCTGCAAAAACATCTTGCCATCCTGAGCATAAGCGGCGGTGGTAAAAGCTACCTGACTTCCGTGATAATAGAGGAACTCCTTGACAGGAAGCCGGAAGAAGGACAAATTGCAACCGTGATAATAGACACGCACGGAGAATATATTGGATTCGCTGAGGACGAAAAATACAGGAACAAAGTTTCCATTATAACAGGCGAGGATTTCAAAATAGGGGTCCCGAGATTGTCTGTTTCTCTTATATCTCATTTTGTTCCGGATTTGACCCACGTCCAGGAAAGAGAGTTAAGAAGGATATTCAAAAATGCAAGAGAAGCATTCAAAGGAAGGGCATATGACCTGAATGATATAATCAGGATGATTGCAGAGGATGAAAAAGTGAAGAGTTCCACCAAGGATATACTTATAACATTGCTCTCCCATTTGAGGGGTACAGGATTTTTTGGCGTAAGTGATAATCCAAGCCTTGATACTCTGGCAAAGCAGGGCCACGTTACGATAATAGATGTATCTGACATAACGTCGCTCAGGAAAAGGCAGATGTTAGTGTCATACTTGGGCAGGAAACTATTTGACGCGAGGACTGAAGACAGGATACCTCCGTTTGTGTTCATAGTGGAGGAGGCACACAACTTTGCTCCGGAGGGAGTGAAGCGGGAAGCGGCACTGAGCAAGGGTATTATAGAAAAAATAGCAAGGGAAGGCAGGAAGTTCAATTCCTCATTGTGCCTGATATCGCAGAGGCCGATACAATTATCAACCACGGCCCTGTCGCAGTGCAATAGCCACATAATCTTAAGAGTCACGAACCCGTATGACCTGGACCACATAGGAAGGAGTTCTGAGGGGCTGACAAGGGACGTGTTAAATACAATCTCTTCTTTGAGAGTCGGGGAGGCCCTTATAGTCGGGGAAGCGGTAAACTATCCCATATTCGTAAAAGTCCGCGAACGAAAGTCGAAAAAAAGCGAAAGGGGAATCCCACTGGAAGAAGATGCAGTAAGGTATCACAAGAATAAGGAAAAAAAGAACCAGGATGCCAGAAGTTTCATGTAAGCTAATAAATCTTAAGTTATTCTCGAACAGTTAATTTTAAATAATATAACAGTGTTATATATTACTGCTCGCCTCAAAAAGGAATATAAATAAATTTGCACATATAATATAATGACCCTTAAGTGGTCAAAGCCATAAAGGCCCCTAAAGAGGTGAGTTAAACGTTTGAAGTAAAAATAGACGATATAGAGCCCATGACGCAGCATTTTGACGAATTTGGTCATCACGGAATAATAAATGGGTTTTACTGGAATAAACCCGATGGTGGAAGAACACCAATTGACCGAAAATACGATGCTGTCCAACAATATATAGATATAGGTCTGGATACAGGCAAAATAGTAGAAGTAAAAAAAGGTGTAAAAACCTACCTTATCATGCAAAAGCCAAAGTGAAAATTGATTTAAAGATGGGGGGTTGGAAATTGAGATGGAAGTAATTAAAGAGTATAAGAGCGAATGCGAAAAATATGAAATTTGGAGAGAATTTTTAGGAAAAAAATTTGAAAAACGTAGAAAATTCTTTAACGATCTTCTTATGCCTGATAACGTATTGGAAATTATTAAAAACCTTTCTTTAGGTTCTATCATTGAAACTATGAAGCCATCTTCTTCACAGGATTCAAAAGAAATAACCGTGGATGATTTAATCAGTTTATACTCCCTTGAAAAAAATTTGGGCAAAAATAACGGTAACGGCGTCTACAGAGCCAAAGGGATGAGGAATTCTATGGAAAAATATTTTAATGAAGATTTGGAACTTTTAGGATTTAACGTATCTGATAATAAGCTTAAAGTAGAAAATCCAAAAAATATAAAAAATGTAAATGAAATTAAAAAATTAAAGAGAAATATACCAAAATTTACCAATGAGTTTACAGGTTATATAAATTCATTGGAAAACGATTACATACTCCATAAAGGTGAAATGCAAATAAAAATTGAAGATTATAACAAAAAAATAAATAAACTGGAAAAGTTACAAAATAAATATGATAGATTTTCGAGGAAAAAAAGATTTGAGAAAAAAATAAAAAAATACGTGAAGGTCAAAGAAAATTTATGGAGGGAAATGGCGATTTATGAATTTGTTATTGGAACTGCCAGGCGTTCCATAAAAAAGCATAAAGAAGACATGTTAACTAATATAAATGGCCTTATTGATGTTTTGGAAAATAAAAGTGATAATTTTCCTGGCTACGCTTAATCCGCAGGACTGCTAACCAAGTTAACCTGAGTAGGTTCATTCTTCTCTCTTTTTCTTTCCAGTTTATACAAGTAACCGGTAACAGCATCTTCAAGCTTTTCATCATGAGTTATTAGGAAGACCTGCTCCACGAACTCTCCCACCCTGTCCCTCAGGACCTCGGCCAGATATTCCACAGCCTGTGTATCAAGATTATGAGTAGGTTCATCCAATACCAGCCATTTGAGATTAGGCGCAAGTACAAGCGCAAAGGCTATTCTTAGGGCAAGACATGCCGTCGTCCTTTCCCCTCCGGAAGCGATTCCTTCAACGGAGGCCCAGTTGCCTCCCGACTCCTTCAATTCCAGACTGTAATCCCCTTCCTTTATTGAAAGCCTTATGTTTGTGAAGTCCTCATAGGGATAGAGGTATTCCCATAACCTGTCCATGGTAAAATTGACTGCATCAACGAACTCCCTTCTCAAAGTTATCTGGGTCTCTTTCAGGGCTTTTTCAAACTTCTTCAAGTCCTCTGAAATTAACAGCATCTTCTTTATCTGTCTCCTGTAATTTTCAAAAATCTCTTTCTTTTCCTTAAGCTCCTTTAATTGTTCATCCATCTCCATTAAAAGTCTTTCGTTGTTTTCCATACTGACTCTTGCCTCGCTGTAAGCGCCAGTTAGCTCCTGTAATTTCTTCTGATTTTTCTCAAGCTCCTCCTCGTCCATTCCCTTTCTTTCTTTCTCTATCTCTTTTTCCATTTCCCTCTTCCTTTTCTCACTCTCTTCCAGTTTCTTTTTCTTTTCCTTGTATTCCGCTATCCTTTTGCTCAGGTTATACAGTTCGTATCTTTTTTCCTTTAGTTCATCTATTGTTTTTCTTAAATCATCTAAATTTTCTTCAAGTTTTTTGATTTCATTTTTTGCCTCCTTGAGTTCTTCCTCTCTTTTCTTTATCTCTTCCTTGCTCTTGTCTATTATCTTTTCCTTGTGCTCCTTTGTCAGTTTTCTGTTACATACAGGACATTTTCCCTCTGCCGGCTTCAAATTCTCTATCCTGTCAACCAGCTCTTCAATGGAAATTCTGCACTTGCTTTCTTTGGCCATGACTTCCTTTAGTTTCTCCTCTGTCTTTTCTTTCCTCTTCATCTCCTTTTCAATCTCTTTCTCCTTTTTGCTTATTCTCTCCTTTATCTCCTTTTCTTTAACATGACCAAAAGAATTCAAATCTTCAGAAAGATTTTTTATCATCCCGGAAATTACATTCATTTCCCTTTCCTTTTCCTTGATTCCCCTCATACCCTCCTTTATATTTTCCGTTTCTTTCTCTATTTTCTCCTTCTCTTTGCTTATCTTTTCTTTCCTTGACGACAGCTCTTTCTGTTTTTTTCCCGTTTCACTGATTTCCTTTTTTAATTTTTCTATCCTGCCAAAATCTTCCTTCTCCTCTATTTCCGTGATTATCCTTGTCTTATCTTTTATGTTATCCTTCAACCTGTTTGCAAGTGTTGTAGTAGATGAACGGGCGCTCTCGAACTTGTCTATCCTCAGAAGCACATCTATTTTTTTCATTCTCTGTCCCTTTGCTATAGTCAAAAAATTATCAAGACCGTTTTGCTCGGAGTAAATTGCACGGGAAAACAGGTTATAGCTTATCTTTAATATCTTCTCCACGTTCTCCGTAGTCCTTGAGGAGCCTGTATCTATGAGCGTTCCGTTTTTTCTTATCTCGGCCTTTGTGGTACCCTTGCCCCTCTCTATGACCCTCTTTACACTATAAACATTATCGTCCAACTGAAACGACAATTCCACTTCGGCTTTTTCCTTTTTTTGGGGTCTGTTCATTATTACGTCATCAAGTGTCAGTTTCCTTGCCTGAAGTGCAGGAAAAGTCCCGAAAAGAGCGAAGCACATGGAATCAAGCAGACTGCTTTTTCCAGCACCCATGACACCTATAAGGACGTTGGTCCCTCCTGAAAACCTGAACTCGGAATCCCAGTGGCTTCTCCAGTTTTTTAATTTAACTTCTGTTATCACAAAATCACCTGTTATTTGGACCATGCGAGAAGGCCTTTCTTTTCCGGTTTGCCTTCTTTTTCTTTTTCCTCCTCAAAAAATTCCTTTATTTCCTCTTGCTCCTTTTCCTTTGTTTCTGAATTTGATTCTTCCTTTTCTTCAGTCTCTTTTTTTATTTCTTCAGTTTTCATTTGCTCTGTCTCTTCTTCCTTTTTCTCAGATTTAGCAAGCAGATGCACCATTGCAGCGTCCACACTACCATCAACAAGCAGGTCAAATATCTCCTCATAATCCTTTGCTGTTTTCAGTTCCTTCATATTCTCCCTAAGAATCTTCATTCCCATCTCTTCAACGCTTATCCTGTTTTCCCTTATGTCCTTTAGGAGCTTCATTTTATTTTCCAACTCCTCCTCTGATACCCTTGAGAACAAAGAAAGTATCATCTTTTTCCTGTATTTCTCTTTCAATTGAAAAAAATTCAGCTCCTCTCCCTTGCCTATCTTGCCACTTACTCTCACTCTCACGAGAGGTTTCTTCTTTTCCTTTATCCTGCCCAAATAGTCGTCTATTTTTTCCAAAACATCAGAAACTTTCTCATTGTTCACCTTAAAATCCTTGTAAAACACTTTTCTCACGTTCTCCAGTTCCACAAATCTTATACTCGTCTCATCGTTCACTTCCACAATAAAAAAACCCTTGGGATTTTTTGCCTCCGACTTGTTTACCTGCGTGGTGACAGTAGACCCCGATATTATGAAGGGCTTTCCCATGATCTCTGTCTTCTCGGTCCAGTGTATATGACCAGCTATGTACAGGTCAAA
>JAGLWW010000038.1 GCA_023133195.1 Candidatus Aenigmatarchaeota archaeon | reverse complement strand
GTTTAACGTATATGTTCGCTCAGCATCAGATGAGCATGAACTAAGATTTGAAGAAGACTTTAATTTACCAAGAAGTTTGGATAACTTTCGTATGTATTCGGGTTACTGGAAAAGGTGGATAAAAACAGCTGAATAAGTTATTTCGTCTCGTCCAAAATTATCCTGTCTTTGAATCTTCCTCTTTCCTCACATTTCTTTTTTCTCAGGGATTCAAGCCTTTTCTGGTCTGTGCCAATGTTCTCGCCAAGAGCGTAAACCACTTCTAGAATATCCGCAAGTTCCTCCTCGTTAGCACTTTCCAAGAACTCCTCTACTTCTTCCGTTAGTTTATCTTTCAATTTTTTCCAGTATTCCTTTTCATCGGCCACGTGTGTGACCGGAACCTGGTTATTTTGTTTGATTAACTCAGGTATCTTATCACGAACTAGTTTGTTATATTTCATTTAAAACTCCTCAAAACTCTTTAGAAGTTAATCAAGAAAATATAAATAAAATCACAACCTTATTTAGATTATGATTATCAAAGCATCAGAAGCAAACCAGAAAGAAGTAGGCCCTATGAAAATCAATGAATACAAGATAAATCCTGATTTTAGTGGAGCATTGATAGAAATAAACGGTGACCACGGAGAATTAAAATGCTTAAATGAGAACAGGATTTATTTCATCGTTGAAGGAGAAGGCAAGTTTGTAATAGATGGTGAAGAAAATGCTGTTTCTGGAAATGACCTTATTTTCATACCAAAGAACACGCCTTACAACATAATCGGAAAACTAAAATACTTTTTGATTTGCTCGCCTGCATTTGACCCAAAAGACGATGTTTTTCTGGATTAAAGGGAATTTACAATTTCCAAAGTAATTTCTCCCAAAGAATTCAGGGTCAAATCTGCCTTTGAAAGATTCTGTGGCGGCGTATCGGGATTGTCTATTCCTATGCACTTACAACCCGCGGCCTTCGCGGATCGAACTCCTTTCTCGGCGTCTTCCAGGACAAGGCATTCTTCCGGTTTCATGCCGAGTTTTTCACAAGCCGCGAGATAAGGTTCCGGGTCAGGCTTTCCTTTCTTCACGTCATCTCCTGTAATAACGACATCAAAATATTCTCTCAAGGAAAATTTATCCAGAACTGTTTGTATGTATTCGTTAGAACCGGAAGAAGTTATTGTAGTCTTTAACCCAATTGACTTGAAAAGTTTAAGGGATTCCATGGCACCCGGCATCAGCTCCAGCTTCTCTTTAACAATCTCAACCCATACTTTTTCCCTTTCCCTGTAGAGTTTCTCAATGTTGTCACCAAGCTTCAAGATTTCATTAACCTGTATCATGCCGTCTATTACCCTGATTCCTGTAAAACCCCTGCGAATTTCATCGGGGACATCTGTAATCTTGTGGCCGAAACGCTTCAAGAATTCGTTCCATGCAACTGTGTGTAAACTTTCCGAGTCCGCGAAAAGACCATCCATGTCGTATATGACTGCCTTTATCATAGTCCTCACTCTGCAAGGTGGTTTTCCACCAACCATCTGGCGCTTTGCACCAAGTCCAAGTCTTTTAATTCTTCCTTGGTGAAGAACTTTGCATCAAGAACTTTTTCTTCGCTGAGAACTATCTCATCTGTGAGCGGTTTTGCCAAGAAGAAAAATATGACAGTATGATAACCATGCTTCGCGAAAATGGCCTCCTTGAACCCGAGGAACTTCTTTATTTCCACATCCAGCCCGGTCTCTTCTTTTATTTCCCTTATCGCAGCGTCCTCTATTTTCTCCCCGAACTCCACGTGGCCTCCAGGAACTATCCAGCGCTGGTTTCCGGATTCCAAAACCTCTTCAACAAACAAGAATTTGTCGTCCTTCTCCACCAGAACCGATGCTATTATCTTGGGGAAATTATCATTCATAATTATCTTTCTCCTTGAAAAATAATTCCTTGTTTAAGAACGGGACCAAAGCGATTACCAAACTATGTGCAACATAATTTTTCCTGTCCATAACGCCTTTGGTGAAGTGGCCTATTATTCCGCCTTTCTGCTTGGTGTTGTGACCGCCTGTTAGCTCATCTGCCACGTCCCCGAGTTCCGCCCCTTCAAGGAGTTTCTTTATAACATCCTGGGGAAGCTCGAAAAAAGGCGAGGTACCGTAACCTGTTTTACCATTTTTGTCAAGAATGCATGCACCGCTGAAGTTGAACCAGCGCGGCGGAAGCTCAGTTATGCCTGCCTCCATTCCAACAAAGAAATCTGCACCCAGTTTCTCCTTTTCGTTTATCTTCTTTAGTTCAAGAGTCCTGTTGAAACATCCTTTAAGAATCTCTTCGCTCTTGGGCTGGTCAGGAACTCCGCTGTCCACTCCGATGGCCGTGACTTCTACGTCTTCAAAAAATTTGGAAAAGGTATCCCTGACAGCGTCAACTTTGACAGGGTTCTGAGAACCAACCAAAACTCTTACCATGCTCACAACCTCTTTATTCTACCTGGTCTTGGCTCGTAACATGTGCCCTCGCCAAGGAGGTCGTTTATCACGTCCTCAACCTGAGGCTCCTCAAGTTTTGACTCGGTTATTATCGCGGCATACTCGGCCCCCGTGCCCTCGTCCAGTTTTTCTATTATGTTCAGAATCAAATCCTTTATTGGTTTTTTGTCCTCTTCTTTCTCCGGTTCTCTTTCCTTGTTCTCCTGGTTATCCAGGCTTTGAATCATGGTTTCTACTGTGTCCGGGTCTATTCCCTCTGCCTGGGCCAGCTTCTTTATTTCTTCCAAATCGGAAGTCTGTTTCTTAAGGCCCATTATCTTTTCTTTTATCTTATCCAAGTATTTTTTCTGTTCAAGAAGCTCTGCCTTTCTTAGAATAATAAAATTGGGATCTTCTATCTTGCGAATGACTTCTGGCATCATATAAAGTTCGCCGTCATATTCCCTTATTTTTCCAATAGCATCAACAAGGTCTCCCTGCTCTATTTTCTCCGCCAGTTTTACGTTCTTGAAAATCTTTGCCCTTATTGTTTCCGTTTCATCATCTATTACAACAAAGCAATACGTCTTTTCTTCGTTCACAAACTTGGTCATTATCGTTCCGAGAATTCTTGCCCTGGAAACCTTCAGACCGGAAAGCGTGAGCACGTAGTTGCTTTCAAATCCCTCTCCTTTAACGTACGTGCCTTCTACCAGGGGCTTTATTTCTGTTTTTATTGCAGTCAGTCTTTTTCTCTCCGTAATTATCACCTTAATTATTTACATTATCCATAAACATACCAAAACTTTCAATCACTTCATATTCCTCTTCTTTTTTAATATCTCTTATTAATTCCTTCGCCCCCTCAAGTCCTGTATAGATATGTATCCCCTTGTAATTTATTTCTGGATATACTATATCACTAACCGGAAAAACAAAAGGAAAAATATCATTTTGCCTAAGTAATTCAACAACCCTCTTACTCTCTTCTGGATTGGGTATGGCTTCATATAGATGAACACTTCTCATTACCATAATCAATCACCCTATGTAACCAGTATATTCCACCTTTTCGTCTTTTATAATTTTAGGCTTTTTGATTTTTTTCACTTCTATTTTACCGAATTTCTTTTCGTAATTCTTTATGTTGTCGTTTATTATTCTTGAGAAATCCTTTGCGACTTCCGGGTCAAGAACAATCGCATTGTGGCTTAAAAACATCTTTTGGTCAAGGTCACCAATGCCGATTTTGCTGAACCTTGGTGTCAGCTGCTGGAAATCCAGGATAAACTTTTTCGGGTTATGTGAAACCGTAACCGTGTCGGAGAAAAATGCAGGCCCTCCGTTGTCTATCTCCAGTTTAACTATTTTTTTCTTCGTAAATAACCACCTCTTAAATTTCTTGTAATCCTTGATTTAAATCTTTTGAATGTAACCTGACCTTGGCTCAAAGAGCATTCCCTTGTTCTTCATCTCCCTGATTATTGACTCTGCCGCGTGTTCATCCACGCCCTCCTCTTCAAGGGCACTTATCAAGTCTGAGATTGGTATGTTCTTTCCTATGGTCTTCTCCAGCTCGTCAAGCACGTCCATGACTATCCTTATTTTGCTTCTCTTTGAAGAGCTTACACCTCCCTCTGCCCGGTCTATGTCTATCTTTCCAGTATCAGGGTCATAACCCAGCTGCTTTATGCTGACCTTCATAAGCTTTATTGCCCTCTGTGCATCATTCTTGCTCACGGTCTCGGACAGCCTGATTTTTGCCGAGGCTTCCGAAAGCCTTATCAATGCCTCGAACTGTCTTAGTGTAAGGGGAACGGCACCTCCTTCCTCGCCTGCGTATCTGCTCCTGAGTTCCACGAAGAAATTCTTGCACATTACAAGAGCCTCATTTGAAATCTTGGGCTTTATGTTCTTCCTGACATAGCCTATATACTTCTTGAAAAATTCTTTTTCTATCAGAGGCTTTATTTCATCCTCTGCGATTCTGGACTTTATCACATGGTCAACGAGACTCTCATCCCTTTCCCTGTTGGGTATGTCCCGTAGTATGAATTTTAAATCAAATCTTGATAAAAGAGTATCGGGAATATCTATTTGCTCTATTATAGGTCTGAAAGGATCGAAACGAGAAAGTTTGGGATTCGCACCTGCCACCACGGCAGTTTGTGCAGGAAGGGTTGCCTGGATTGTGGCTTTTGAAATACTCACAGTCTGAGTCGACATCGCTTCGTGAAGGTTTATCTGGTCCTCCTTACTCATTTTGTCAAACTCGTCTATGCAAATCGTGCTCTTGTTTGAAAGTACTATTGCACCTGCTTCCAGCACCCATCCCCCCATAAACTCCTCATCGCGAGTGACCGTGGCGGTAAGGCCTGCGGCCGTCGTACCCTTGCCTGAAACGTAACGACCTCTCGGGACAAGGTTTGCTATAAGTTTCAGAAGCTGTGTCTTCCCTGCCGCGGGGTCACCCACCAAAAGTATGTGAACATCGCCCCTTATTCTCGTTCCATCTGGAAGTATTTGCGGAACTCCCCCGAAAAGCTGGAGAAGCATGGATTCCTTTACCTCTGTCAGACCATACATTGAGGGGGCAATTGAATTTGTGAGTATGTCATACACCTTAGGGTCCTTGGCAAGTTCCTTTATCTTTTTTTCGTCTTCCTCTGTTATCACTATTTCTTCCAGTTCCAGTTCTATTGCCTTGAAAAAGTTGCATTCCAGAAAGATGTCCAGTTGCTTCGTTTTCCTTCCGTTTATCCTCTTGGGAAGCTCCTTGACCATTCCAATCATCTCCAGCCTTGCACCCGGGTCGGTCTTCCTCTGGTTCTTCGGAGTCGTAAGGTCGTCCTTGAGAAATATTTTTAACTCACCGGGTTTCTCCCCGACTGTCATCTCAAATGGATCTTCCATTATTATGTATCTCGTGTCGTGAAGCTTCCTGTCAACAAGCCTGAATCCCCTCTTTTTTCCGCATTCGCATCCCGAAGGATAGGTAAGCATTTTTTCCAGTTGCATGACTTCTATCCTTTCCCCGCAGTCAGGACATTCGAAGATTGCAACCTGAAGCTCCGGTTTTACCTCTGATGCTCTTCTCACCATCCCGTCCACTTTTATAAACTTGCCTATATGCTTTGCCCTAAGGTCTTTTATCCTTATTTTTTCCGAATCAGGAATGTTGTCAACCCTTACTATCAGTTTCTTTTCCGTGCCCAAGTCTATATTTGAGACTGCACCGGAGCAATAGGAAAAGAACGACTCGGGCTCCTTTATTAGTATGTCCGCAAGAATGGGGTCAAACTTGTCCAAATCCACGAAGTCTATTACCACAGAACTCTTGTCTTCCCTTACTGCCTCCAAAAGCTTGTCATAGTAAAATTTTCTGAAGAAATCTTCAAGCCTAGCTATGGTATCCCCCACTTCTGTCATCGTCACACCCAACCCGAAAAGTTAGCAAATATATTGGTAGTCAAACCTATTTAAAAATTCTTTCACGTGAAGCAAAAATTTTAGTTGATTAACTCGTCAAAAACTTCATCTACAATACCGTAAGGGCCTGTGACTCTTATTTTATAATCTCCGTCGACAAAACCTGTAATGTTGAATATGAATATATCTGCAGGGTCCATAGAAGTTCCCCCTAAAGGCTCATCAAGTATTGAATCGTGCTTTGTTTCATTCAGGTAAAAGGAAAAATGATTTATATCAATAGAAACCCTGCCGTTGTTTTTTATTCCTACCTGATTCCCATCTACATTCACTATCGTAAAGCTTGTTTGAGTCTTCTCTATTTCTGATTCTGTTTTCCACTTTGTAGTGTTTTCAAATGTTTCACTCACGCCTTTGCTCCATTGGAAAAATGATATTGACAAAGCAACTACTATAAGAACCATTAAAATTGCGAATATTATAGGAGCTATTCCCTTTGACAAGACAGACACCGATTAAAGTTGGTTCGGATAGAATAAATAAATTAAGATTTTTTGTTTGTTTTTTTGGAAGGTATTGCCTCTATGCCTCTTAATTCGTCTTCCAATTTCTTTATTGCCCTTTCAACATCCTCAACACTTCTCCCGCCTGTGCAGACTATCTTTCCCGAGCCAAAAAGGAGGAAAGCCACCTTTGGATCTTTTATTCGGTAAACAAGACCGGGGAACTGTTCGGGCTCGTATTCCGTGTTAGGGAGGGTAAAAGCAATTTCATTCAGCTTTAGCAGTGAATCAAGCTTTGCACTTGCGACTATGTTTTGTATCTTTATTATGGGCTTGCCTGTTATCTTTATTTTTGCTTTTTTCATGTTGTTTATTATTATCCCAATCGCCTTTCTGGCCAAATCAGGACTTCTGGCCCCTGTACAGACTATCTTACCGGAGCTGAATATCAGAGAAGCCGCCTTTGGCTCTTTTATTCGGTATACAAGGCCGGGGAACTGTTCCGGTTCGTATTCCGTGCCCGGAATCCTG
>JAGLWW010000037.1 GCA_023133195.1 Candidatus Aenigmatarchaeota archaeon | reverse complement strand
TCTAAGAAAGGTTTGTCTTTGAACACGGGACCTATTGCTCTCTCCGTTTTACGCCAGCGCTTTTTAAAAGGGCTGTTAGGAGGCAATCGCTCTATCCAGACTGAGCTACTGGGGCACAACAATAGAATAGTAGAATTTATAAAATTTAAATAAACACTTTTATCTTTTTCTTGATTGCAATTGCATTGAGCAGCTGCTTGCCCAGGTCAGAGCTCTTTGAAATTCTTATCTGGCCCGATTTGCCTACAGTAGCCGTGAAAAGGTATTCCTCGTTTACATATGTGTTTGCATTCTCTCCTTTTAGTGTCTTGTTGAAGCTAAGAATTATATAAGCACCGCTCTCGCCAACTTCGAATTTGGCCTCTCTTCCGAGACTCTCTATTTTAGGCTGGACATCTATACTCAAACCAAGCTTCTTTTCTATCTTCTCTACTGTTTTCCCTTCCCTTCCTATGAGTTTTGGTATTACAGCGTTGCTGACTTTCACAACTATTCTGTTGTTGTTCAGGAACTCTATCTCGGCCGACTTGTCAAACTTGTTTATCTCTTCCTCTATTTTTTGTTTGGCAAGTTTCTCTATTGGTCTTTTCTTTTCCTCCCTGACTTCAATTACCACGTTTTCTTCTCCGTATGTGTAGATTTCATATTCCAGCTTTCCAGATTCAAAATCCCTGATTTCCACGACTGGCCTTGCCAAATCCTGTTCAACCATTCCACTTGGAACTTTAACTTTCATTGTAACGGAAAATACTTTCTCTATTTTCCCATGTTTTATAAAGATTATAGTGTCAAGGATATGGGATATCATTCCCAGCTCAGTCCTTCCTATAAACCTCTGCACAGCGTTTATGGGATCACTTGCATGGACAACCCCGACCATTCCAATGCCGGAAAGCCTCATATCCGAAAATACTCTGAAATCCGGGGTCTTTCTCATCTCATCGTAAATCGTATAATCCGGCCTTACAAGAAGCAGGACATCAGCAGAATTTGCCATGCTTCCGTTAAGAGGAGCATACTGGGTAACCTCCGGTGGTACCTGTAAATCCCTTGGAGATTCCAGTGTTTTTACTATTTTTCCCTCCTTCAGGTAAAAGTCTATAAGGCCGGAAGCAAATGTGGATTTTCCTGAACCAGGCGGACCTGATATCAGTATTCCTTCAGCGCTTTTCTTAAGCCTCTCCAAAAGTTTTTTGGAAAGCTTATAATCTTCAAGTTTAAGTTTAACTATCGGTCTTATTATCGTTATTTCATAGTCCTTTGAAAAGGGCGGTTTGGTTATGGCTATTCTGTACTCACCAAGCTGTATGACTTCTGCCCCGATTCTGTTTATTTCAAACTGACCGTTCCTGTGCCTAGTTGTATATGCAATGTCAGAGGCCATTTTTTCAAGTTCTTCTTTTGTGCAAATCTCTTTTCTCAGCTCTTTTAAACTGACATTTCCTGGTTTACCCACTTTTGCCATTGGTCTTGCATTTTCCTTGAAATGGAGCGACATGGTGTCCTTTGTGAGGTATTTCTCAAAAACAAGCTCTTCGTCTGCTTTTGTCTCTATATAAACTACATCAAGTCCGTCTGCTTTAGCAACTTCCGCCTGAACAAGGTCCTCCGTGTACAAAATTGCTTTTTCTTCCTTGGCAACATCCCTTATAAGTGCATCTATTCTGCCCTTTTTTGCAAGCTTAATCTCTTCCGGAGTGGGCCTCCTACCTGTTGCCATGACTTTTATGTCCTTTTTTTCTGACATGAGCCTTAATTTTTTTATCTCATTAAGACCGTTAAAACCTATTTCAAGGCCTCTGTTGGCTTGCCATTGCAGTTCATCCAGAACCATCTCGGGAATAATTATATCTGCCTTTAAACCTTTTTCTACCAGTTCAGACAGCTTTCCGTCTATTATTATGGAGGTATCCGGCACTATCTTTTTTCTTTCTTTATTCATTTTTTATCACCTTTATTGAGTAAATCGTTATTTGTTGTTTGTTTTCTATTCTCTATTTTATAAAGCATATTTCCTTATAGATAAATGCTTAAATCATTCATCATTCTTAGTGTTTATGGGGTGCGAGATATGAAATGTCCCGAATGTGGAAGTTTGAAGGTAAAAAAGGAGGATGATGGCAGAAACATACTCATCTTCTGTGACAAGTGCGGACTTGTTATTGAAGACGAAATAGTCGTCTGCTAATCAGTTTAAGTCCTTCTGTATTAAGACCCTCATATTCTTAGATACATTTATTCTTCCGTTGATTTTCATTCCAACTAGATATTTTATGTTTTTTTCTGTGGCAAAATTTACAAGCTTCTGGTCTATTGAACCGTCAAATATAAGCGCGTGTACATCTTTCATTTCTCTTAGAGCTCCGAACATCTCTTTTACAGGTATCTTTCCTATTATTTTCATTTCTTTGTCGAAAAAATAGGCAGCTCTTGTTCCCGTCAAGTCTGAAAGTGTTTTTTTGAACTCCTTTTCGTCTTTATTCACTTCTTTAGGCTTAAAAACCCTTTTCTCTGGTTTTATTTCTCTTTTTACCCTTAATACCGTTGTATGCTCTTTAAAGGGTTTTTTATTATTTGTTTCAATTTTCTCCTGGTCTGATGGAACTTTATCCCTTAAACTCTTGTATATCTCCTTTTTGGTCAAATCCTCCACTTCTTTGCCTCTGGGAGCTCTTGCAACAAAATCCAGGTCCATTCCTTTCTGTATCATTTCTTTTAATATCAAATCTCCGCCCCTGTCTCCGTCCAGAAAAACTGTCGTTGTCTTTTCTTTGCTTAATTCTATAACAGCCTGAGGCACAGAAGACCCTTCTATGGCTATAACGTTTTTTATACCGTTTTTAAGTAATTTTATTACATCTGCCCTTCCTTCGCAGACTATAATAGAATCATAGGACATTATATTCGGTCCGGAGGGCAACCCCTTGAATGTCGTGGCCTCTGAAGAGCGCACGGCCTCCTTTATTTCCTCTGCTATTTCCTGGGTTTCTGAAAGTCCCTCTTCAAACACGTCTTTTAATATTTCCTTTGCCCTCTCCACCACGTATTTTCTCTTTACCGCCCTTATATCTTCTACCTTTTCTACCTTTATTTTGGCGTCACAAGGACCGACTCTCTCTATAGTTTCAAGGGTTGCTGCTATCAGAGCAGTCTCGCTTGCATCCAGGGATGAAGGGATGCATATACTTCCTTCGGTATTTCCGTTTTTCGTATTTAAAATAACCTCTATTCTCCCTATTCTTCCTGTCCTTTGTAGTTCCCTTAAATCCATATCTGCTCCTAAAAGGCCTTCTGTCTGGCCAAAAACCGCACCTATGACATCAGGCTTCTCTACAACTCCTTTTGACTTAAATCTAGCCTCTATATTGTATTTTGACGTTGATTGAGCTAATTTACTCATAAATATCATCACCTCTTTTATTAAAACCTAGAAAGAGCTTTGCTCCCCACTGTGCCTAAAACAGGCCGAATCAAAACAGATAAAATCTGTGATGAATGATAAATATGAAAGTTTCCTAGGTTCCTTCTTTTATGAACTTTGATACGTTTTTTGATACAATACCTATATCTCCATTAACCTTTATAAGCTTTTCCCTTGAAGTGGCTTTGCTCCTTTAGTCAATCTTGCTCCTAAAATCTTGTTTTTGCTCCTAAAAATGAGATTTTGCTTCCAAAGGTTCGAATTTTATCCCCAGCCCCCAATATACCGTTAATATCATTGAAAATATCATAGTGAAAACTATACAAAACCGTAGTAAATGTACATTGACACCGTTAACTTTAAATAATATATTGTGTATTATTATCTTATTAAAATATTATGGAGGTGTAAAGAATGGTAAAAACACTCGAAGTTGAACGCCTTGTAAAAGGCACAAAGGTAGTACTGCGAAAAGAAATAAATGAAGGAGAAGAATTGGCTACAGCTGTAAAGGAGTTAACCAGTGAACTAAATGAAGCACTGGGTGTTCCTGCTATTGAAAATATAGCGTCGGTTATGCCAGAGTTTCCTCTTCAAGAAGGCTTAACTCCTACCCCGCAACTTACAGAAGAAATGCGTGAACTACCAGTACTAGTAAATCCGCCTCATGGCTATTCTGTAACTGAGGCTATAGTAGAGATACTAGACCCCAATAGAAGCATATGGGCAAAAGAACCGCGTGCTGTAAGAGAGGTACAAGAACGCTTGATGAACATAGGTGTAAGAGGAATAAACAACATACAAAACTTTGATTCAAGAGCAAGAGACCTTTTAAAATCGGGCAAACTCCGAAGGGAAAAAATAGACGGAATTTACAAGTATTACCTAGTGAAAAGTGATTAACATGACATCAGACATAGAAATAGAGTTTGAAGATGTGAAAAAGGGGATAAAGTTTCGACTGAAGGGCACACCAGATGTGGTCGATAAATATATCGAAGAATATGGGTACGGCTCGGCTATGAAAGAGGCAGTCAAACGTAAAGGAGAAGTAGCAGAGAAAGAACAAGTTCAAACAAAAGAAGGAAGGAACTTAAAAATATCAGAAATTCCAGAAAAACCAAGAGCAAACACATTAACCGAATACATAACGAAGTTAATATATAGTGAGTGGGGAGCACCAGGTAGAAAATCGACAGAAATTATAGAAGTAGCAAAAAGTCATGGAATAACGATGTCCTTATCAACGTTAAGTGGCATACTACATGGCCTTGCGAAAACTAGTAGATTAAGAAGAGTGAAAGAGCCTGGTGACGGACAGTGGAAGTATTATCCTCCTACTTCAGTTGTTATGGGCCGAGAATAAAGAAGAGATTTACAGGAGTCGCAAAAAAGGCGAGAAGAAATTTTACGCCTTTTGGACAAGGAGCACCAAGAATATCTTGTTTGTGCTCCCTCTCTGTAAACACCCATTAAACAATTCGGAGAATCACAATGGGCCATGCCAAATAAATGCCCTATCTCATGTGCCAGTAAATAGATAGTATCAAAAAACATAGATTGATAACGAACTAGAGCTATGTTGTGATTGGAAAACCCGATTCCATCAAAGTTTACCAAAGAATTCTCAAAATTTACCATTCCATGAGTCAGGAGAATGCGTGGGTAGGGAAAATGAGAAGGAAGGGTGAGCTCTGAAATGTTATCGACTGGTTCCATTATAATCTTGTCAAATCCGAAAAGTCTTTTAAGCAGACTTATTGAGGATTTAAAATACCTGGGGCAAACGGATGGTTTTTCATAATAAATGTAAATACAGTTCAACGAATCACCAATTTTACTTGTTTTTAAGATACTTTTTAAGAGCTTCTTCAACTATACTTGATGCATCGGTGTCCTTATCAACTGCCAGATGTTTTGTTTTCTTTACCAAGTCAGCATCTATGCTCCAAGTAATTTTAACTCGATTTTTCTTTACCATATGTAAATATGTATATACCGATGAGTATTTAAAGATTAGCCCCCATTAATGTTATACGTAAATACATAAAGTGGTATGAATGGAAAATACAAACTTAAAACAAGGAATGTATACACAAAATTGGCAAGCTTATAATAAAGCTCAGAATAAGGAAATGGAGTTATTCAATTTTCTACTCAAGAATTTAGTCCAATGTGTAGAGGAGCCCGAACAAAAAATAGGCAGACCAAGATTACGCTTAGGAGAAAGCCTGTTTTGTACCATAGGAAAGGTCTACTCACAGCTTTCAAGCAGAAGGGCTCACACGCTTTACAGGGAAGCGAAAGAGAAGGGACAAATAGACAAAGCACCGAATTTCAACGCCATAAACAAGTTTCTCAATAGAGAAGATATAACACCGTTATTACACAAGCTTTTGGTCCTTTCAGCTCTACCACTAAAGGGTTTAGAATCCACTTTTGCACTGGATTCAAGTGGTTTTCGAACAAATCAGTTCACTCAATATGCAGTGCAGAAATACAATGCTAAAAAGGAGCACAAGTGGATTAAGGCACATATTATGTGCGGCACCAAGACCAACGTGATAGTAAGTGTAAGGATAACTAAGAATAATGCTGGAGACTCGCCACAGTTTGCTCCTTTGGTGAAAGAAACATATGAAAATGGTTTTGAAATTAAAAGAATAGTAGCGGACAGAGCATATTCAAGTCGGGATAATTATAATCTCGCTGAAAAGATAGGAGCAGAAGCCTACATCCCTTTCAAGCCCAACGCAACCGGTACCAGCAAGGGGTCCCTTATGTGGAAGAAAATGTATCATTACTTCCAGCTAAACCAAGAAAAATTCATGGAGCATTATCATGCCCGTTCAAATGTTGAAACGACATTTATGATGGTTAAAACTAAATTCGGAGACAAATTAAAGTCTAAGAGCTGGATTTCTCAGCAGAACGAACTCTTGTGCAAGTTCATAGCTCATAACATTTGTGTTATAATTCAAGAAATGATGGAATTGGGAATAAATCATATTTTGAAACAATGAAATTTTAAATATAGCTAAATATTAATAATAAGTGCATGAAAAATGCAAAAGGAGCAACACCCTCAAAACACCCCGTAACAGTCAAATATTTAACGCTTAATGTTAGATATAGGTATAGGTGAGAAAAATGGATATTATTAAAAAAGTAGATATGAAAAAAGCAACCATGATTGTTATAAAATATTTTGAAACTATACATGGCAATCTTGCAATTCTTAATTTTATAGTTGAAGGTGTTAGACCCAATACTACAGAAGGGTTTTTTATAGTGAAATGTAGTTTCTACCCATCTTTGGGTAGTGATGAAAAAGTTCATTATACCGTTAAGGTTAATATTAAAAATGGGGCGATTTTAGATATAATAAAAGAACAAAAAAAAGAAGAACCTGTTAAAGATGAAAATCCAACTGAAACGAAAGAAGCTCCAGAAGAACCAGAAAAAGAAGAAGAAATTTAATAATGACAGCATTAAAAAATTTGAATTTTTTTGAATTTTATTGTGACAGAAAGAAACGTCATAATCTTATACATCTTCTAAAAAGTGGCGTTATAATTGAC
>JAGLWW010000036.1 GCA_023133195.1 Candidatus Aenigmatarchaeota archaeon | reverse complement strand
CCTCTCCAGTATGGTCTTTTTCACTATTTTCGTTTTTACGCTTTTCGTGGAAAAACTAGAAGCTTTTTTTCTCTTCTTTTTTTTTCTCATTTTTTTCATTTTTTCACACCTTTAAGGAAAAATATAAAATTTTAATTTTTTCATTTTTTCACACCTTTCATCAGTTTTTCCTTTCCAATCTTCTTCACATAACTTATGACTTCCTCTGCCTTCTTCATGGGATTTTTCGCCTTCTCTATCATGGAAGCTATATGTATTCCATCGGCCCCTGCCATTATCGTCCTTCTTATGTCCTGAAGAGTTTTGGATGAGCCGGCACAAATTACCGGATGGCCAACTGCCTTTTTGACTGCACGGAACATCTCAGGCGGAGAAGGTCCAGGAGCTCCGCTTCCCCTTTCCAGTATAGTCATTCTGTGACCAAGATATTTTCCTGCCAGAGCGTATGCGGCGGCAAGTTCCGGTTTGTAAATCAGGATTGGCCGGGACTCACCTATCCACCCAACTGTTTCTCCTGGTTCAACTATTATTAAAGAAGTCGGTATTGCCTCTATCTTTTGTTTCTTTATTATTGGTGCTGCAAGTGCCTGCGCACCGGTTATCCAGTAGGGATTTTTGGAATTCATGAGACTCATATAATAAAGAGCATCGGCTTCCCTTGTGAGCCCGCTTATGTTGCCGGGAAATAGCATAAAGGGAATTGGAACTTCCTTTTTTATGTTTTTCAGTATCTCATCAAGCAAGGCAGTCTCCATGTATCCGAGTGACCCTCCTATAAGAATTATATCAGCTCCGCCCTCGTAAAAGGCTCTCGCGTATTCCATGCTCTTCCCGTTGTCGCGTATACCAGGATCAATCAAACCAAAAAACACGACGCCGTCTCTTTCTATGATTCTATGAATATACCTTTCAGTCTTGCCTATTTTCATTAGACTTTACACCTTAAATGAAAATTTTTAAATATCACCGTTTTAGAAGTCCTTCATCCCTAAAGTATTTAATTGTTTCTCTGATTCCTTTATTAAAGTTGTATTTTGGGCTGTATTTCAATTGCCTTTTTGCCTTTGATATGTTGTACCACTTGTTCTTTATCAGCCTGTCTATGTGGTCCTTGTTTACAATGGATTTTTTTCCGGCAATCATGTATAAAAGAGCTATAAACTTGGCAAACCAAACAGGAATGTGTACCGGTTTCCTTTTTATGTCAAGTTTCTCTCTTATAATACAGTACATCTCTTCATAAGTGTAGACTTCATCATCCGCTATTATGTATACATTCCCGTCTTTTCCCCTTGTTTTCACGTTCACTAATACTGGTATAAGGTTTTTTATGTAAAGCATGTGCCACTTGTTCTTCCCGGAACCAATCAGGGGGAAAACTTTTTGGGCCTCCCTGAGTATCACATTCCAGTAGGCGTTGGGACCATAAAGGAGTGCCGGTCTTATTATTACAACGGGAAACCTGTGCCTCTTGTAGTACTCAATAGCTGTCTTTTCCGCAAGTGCCTTGCTTCTTTCATAGTTTGTTCTGGGACCGTAACTGGTTTTCTCATCTGCCTGATTCATGGTCTCGGTTATAACCCCCGCAGTACTGAGATATATGAGTTTTTTTACCTTCTCTTTTCTGCATGCCTCCAGAACGCTTATGGTTCCCCCGACGTTTATGTCAAATATGATTTTCTTGGGGCAGGTCTCATCTATTATGGCTGCCAAGTGATACACGTAGTCCTTTCCCTTTACAGCTCTCTTAACATCCTCGGAGATGGTTATGTCGCCCCTTATATATTCTACTCCCGGAATGCGGTTATTTATATTTCTTTCAAAAACTGTGATTTTATTTCTTCTTTGTTTTGCCAGTGCCTTTACTAATTCTCTTCCTATAAAACCTCCCCCTCCTGTGACCAAGATATTTACCATATAAAAACACCTACAATATAAACATTAACAAGTTTCCAAATAAGAGTGTAACTATTACGGATATGGGAAATACCGGGCCAAATCTGACGCCCTCCCTTATCCATACGGTCTTTTTAATCCTTTTTATTTTTTTGACCTCTTCTTTGGTGAGCCCCCTTATTATCTTCTTGTTTAGATTGAGTTTTTTTATGTCTTCGCCAAGCATGTCACCTTCCATGAGGTCCTTTACCATTACCTTCTTCGTGAACCCTATTCTTTCAACGCACCTGAGGAATTTCCATAGAAAATAAAATCCGGTTCCGCTGGTCCCGATTGCCACAGCCAGCCAGACGTTCAGTACACCAAAGGTTTTCCAGAAGATTAAAGCATTTGCCCCGATAATCACAATTATTACGAAAATGAATATAATAAATTCGTTTACATCTCCTTTTATGCTCTTGAAGAAGCCTTTTGTTATTTTCTTGTTCCTTAAAGCCATTACAAAAGCGTAGACTATTATGTAGACGGCACCCACCAAAAAGATGTTAAGGATTATGTCAATGAAAAGGGGTAATGCTGAAACGGTTGCTATGCCTTCGGGCAGAGTTCCCATTAATATCCCTATTGCCCCGAGAAGTTTTGCGTCGCCTCCTCCCCACTGGCCGGTGTAGTACATAAGAAGCCCGAAAAGGAAAAACCCTCCCCCTATCAAAGCAGGGATTAAAAGAAAATTCCAGTTTCCCGTAAACAGGGCATATCCAAATCTTGTCAAAAGCCCCAGGACAACCATTGCCAGTGGTATTTCATCCGGTATTTCCGTTGTCTTGAGGTCAAAATAACTTGCGAGACTTGAACCTCCCACGGCTGTCAAAATCATAAAATACCCAATAATTAACTGCAGCATAAAATTAATATTCGGATAAAGTATTTAAATAATGCCGAAATATTTTATTTAAAGGAAACGTAAGTGATAACATGATTACTGCTGATTTTCTTAAGAAAACAGGCAAAATGCCGCAGAGTATTGGAATAATAATGGATGGAAACAGGAGATTTGCCAAGGAAATTATGAAAAGACCATGGGAAGGCCATGAATTCGGGGTCAAAAAAGCAAGGCAAGTTTTGGAATGGTTCCATGAACTTGGCATAGAATATATGACCGTTTACTCCCTCTCTCTTGAGAACATTAGATCCAGACCAAAAATGGAACTTATTAAAATTCTGGAATGTTTTGACAAGGAGATGGATATTATCTTGTCCGGGAATCATGTGATTCATAAAACAAAAACAAGGGTAAAGTTTATAGGAAAAATAAAACTTTTGCCAAAAAAACTGCGGGAAAAAATGAAAAGAGTTGAAGAGATGACGAAAAAATACAAAAATCACCTCTTGAACATAGCAGTGGCTTACGGGGGACAGCAGGAGATTATTGATGCCTGCAAAGAAATCTCAATGAAGGTTTCTGAAGGTCTCCTTAAGCCGAGACAGATAAATGAAAAATTATTCAAGGAAAGCCTTTACACGGATGGGTTCCGTTACCCCGACCTGATAATAAGGACCGGTGGGGAAAGAAGACTTTCAAATTTCCTTCTCTGGCAGACCGCTTACTCCGAACTTGCCTTCACTGATGAAAGGTGGCCTGAATTCTCCAAGCAGAACTTGTTTGAGATAATAAGTGATTATCAGAAGAGAAAAAGAAGGTTCGGAAAATAAGATTTACGATATGTTAAAAAAAGAAAAAAAGAGTATGTAAAAATTAATCTTCCGTTTCTGCGTCTCCCCAATCTGGTTGACTATCGTCGTCTAATTCTTCGTCGTCCAATTCATCTTCTCTGAACACGAACACACCCTCTCTTGTTTAAGTCTCTGTTTCCTTGGTTCAGTCATTAACCAATTCTATAAAAACATAACAAATATTTAAAGTTATCCCAGCTTACATTCTTTCGTCTTCGCGTTTCTTGTGCAACGCAAAAAGTCTATGCCTGGGATCTTCCCCCTTAAGTTCTATCATTATTCTCTTGACTACCATGTTTTCCGGGTCCGGCAGGAGCGGTACCCTTGTCTTCAGGTCTTCATAATTCTCAAATTCCTTTTCTTTTCTTGCTCCAAGCAGTTCCCACATATGCTTTTTTCCCACTCCCGGCAAAAGCTCAAGGGAATGCATTCTTGTGCTTATTGGTCCTGCCTTGTTAAAGAAATCTATAAACCTTTCTTCCTCTTCCCTGACCAAATCCTTTATGACTTCCTTAATTTCAGAACTGGAAAACGCGGTTAAATCGCCTAAAGAAATAGACCTCTTTATGTACTTTATCTTTTCCCTGGTGCCTTCTCCAACATATACCCTGTCTCCAAGGCTGAGTTTTGTATCATCTCTGGGAACAATTTCCAATAGAGAGAAATATTTTTCCCCGATTACCTGCGCTATGGGTTCCAGTCTCCCGCGACCGGAATGTCCGTTTGGCAGAAAATCCAATACTATTACCCATTCGTCCTTCATTTTTTACACCTTCTTTAGTTCTCATATTTTGTCACAGTCTCTAAAACTTTGTTGATTTCTTCATCGCTAAGGGTTGTTCTCTCCTTGGAAAATATAAGTTTTACATCTTCCTTTGTCTTTGGCATAAGATTTGCAATAATTGAAGCGTGTTTGTCATTTATTCTCCCTATATTTTGAAGCTCGTTCATCAGCTCCCTGCTCTTTTCAGCCGGGATGTTAAAATGTTTTTTAAGGAAGTCCAGGCAAATTTTTTGCTCATAAGTAAGCTTCTCAACATCTCTCTTGTCAAGACTACTCCTTGCTTCTGCTGCTGTCACGAAAGATTCTGAAAGTTTCTTCATACCAACCACTATAGAAATATATTCGAATTACTTATTTATATGTCTTATATGTTCTGGTTTTGTTATTATCGTCTTTGTCAGGCCACCGTCTTTTATTTCCACTATATAAGATTTGCCCCTCTTTCCCTTTACAACACCGTTTTTGCCCTTAAATCTGGGATGAGGCATGGCCTTGTGTGAGGAAGGCTCTATTTTTAATACTATCCTTTCTCCTTCCTTAAACTCTTCCAGGAACTGGTTTACAGTGTTCTTCTCCCCGTAGGGCTTCCTGAGCTTGTTCCTTGTCCTTCTCCTGAATCCATGTGTCCTTTTGGCCATTTTTTCACCTTTTTTAAAACTTGTTTTAAAAATTTGGAACGCAGTTACAAAAATTCAGTTTCATGAATTTCTCCGCATGTCTCACAAATACTCTGTGATTATTGATTTTATAATATTTAAATATATAAAATAGAAAAAAACTGGCCTAAACGTAAATAAAAGACCTATTTTCTTTTATTTTATCGAGAGATTTAATAAAATAATAAGGAATCTCTTCTGATTTCAAATAGATACTATTCAGCATTTCCAATACCTCCAGTATTTTTTATTACATATTCTTTCAAATGTTTACCTATCTCGCAATTATAAGTTGTTCCGTTTTGAAAGCTAATCGTACAAAAATCTCCAACCTTGTCTATCATAACCTCAAAACAGTCGTAAGGCCTGTCGCAAACTTCCAAATCTTTTCCAAGGACTTTGTTTTCGTTTGGAGTAAATCCCCCCACAGCAGGAAACGGAGACCTTTCAAAATAAGAATTTAAGCCAAAATAACGACCGTCACCCACTTCTCCCAGAGTCTTTATTAATGACACACAAACACCATTCACTACTAATAAGTTACTATATTGTGTGAAAATCTATATAAATTTAACCCCTGAAAAGCTTTTTCAGGCCTTTTCGCGGTGGATTTTTATAACGTTTAACTCCTTCACTTCGGTCTTTGTTCCGAGCAGTTCAGAAATAGAGGGATAAGTACGGCCTTTGTCCCCGGAAATCAGCTCCTTTATGTAAGTCCCGGCCTCGGCCCTCACAATAATTTCCAGCTTCTTCTTCCCGAGCTTTTTCCATTTTATATCCTTTATAACCCTTTTCCTCAGCTTATCGGCTCTCCTGTGCATGACCCTTGTAGGAGTTTCCTGGTAAATCTTCTTGCCCTTCAGGAGAGAAAGCCTCTTCAGGGCCTTGTTGTCCAAATCCTTTTCCGTTTTCACAATTGTCCTATAAGTCTTGTCCGGCCTCATGGACTTTACTTTTTCCACTTCATCTGAACCAACGAACTTGAGCTTCCTTACTTCAACTTTTTTTGACTTTTTGACAGAATCTCTTATCTCCTTCAGGTTCATCTTGCGTTTTCTGGGCCCTGTTATCTCCAGGACAAAAGGCCTCCATGCAAGGCACTTCGCATTTATGTCCTCCCTACCGGCTCCATGGAATTTTGAACCAATTCCCTTTGTTTTTTTCAAGACAGGTTTGGCTACTATCTGCTCCACGGAAGTCTTGTATTTGCCGGAGGGCCACCTTGTCTGGGGTATGGTACGAACAAGCTTGTTGTACTCCCCGTAAATGTAAAGAGAATTCACGCATATTTCAACATCTTTTTTTTTCATGTTAAGGATTATTAAAATCTCCGGGTTATTGAATTCCACGCTTTTTCCGGATTCTTTTTCCAGTTCTTTGCCCACAAGTCTGTTCACCTCGGATTTCATGGGCTCGCACCACTCTATGCCCACGTTTTCCCAGAGATCTTCCTCCTTTCTCACCAGACTACCGCTCAACTTTGTCCCGACAAGGAAGTTGCTGAATTCCAGTCCACTGAGTTTCTCCACTGCCTTCTTTGCATAGAAATCCAAACCCTCAAACAGGTCTCCGCAGACCACGCACTTTCCTTTTTCCCCTTTTAGACCGGAAAAACGAAATTTGTAAGAAAAGAAATTTGAAGAATCCAGTTCAAGTTCTTCCCCTGCCTCCAGAAGAAAGGCAAAGAAATCCCTTATTGCACGCCCTCTCTCTTTATTCTCAAGACCGCTTAACAGCTGGGCAAACTGCCTCCCAAGGCAGTTATCGCATATATACCCCTTTTCCATTATCTTAAGGACCTTTTCAAAAAAGTCTGATTTCTGCATAAACATAATTTAAAGAAGAATTATATAAAGAGTTATTTCTTTCCGCTGTGTTTGTCTATAAAATTGCTAATTTTTTCATATCTAATTTCCCTAAGGGTTTTGTCAATATAATTAGTAACAATTTCGGGTCTGTTTTTGTTGTGACCCAGATGCTCGCAGGGGAAAACATCGGGACATTTAATTCCTTCAGGTTTAGAACAAAGATAATGAAAACTCGTTCCATTGTTATTTGAATATCTATTTATCGGGCATTTCTCAAACATTTAATCGCTTCCTATTTTAATAACTTCTCGAGAGTTATTCTTTAAGTTATTTAAGCTTTACGCCTTTTGAAGCTCCAAAA
>JAGLWW010000035.1 GCA_023133195.1 Candidatus Aenigmatarchaeota archaeon | reverse complement strand
TCCTTCACAACCTTTGAGGCAAACTCCCTGTTGTCGGCTATTATAACAATCTTGTCCATTTTTAGAACTTTCTGGTTTTTCATCCACACACACCCAATAGAATTTGTTTTTTCTGTTTTTTAAGCTTCTTTAGAATTCCTCAAGTCTGTCAAAGTATGTTTCTATTCTTTTTCTGTCGCTTTCACTCAGTGGATCGTTCCTCCTTTTTGGCAAACGGAAGTCGCCCCTAAGAATGAAACCGGCCACGATGCCGGCGCCGAGGCCGAACAAATGGGCCGCGTTGGCGGTTCCCGAGGGAGCAAACATGCCAAGCAGGTCCATCCCGGCCCATACTATTGCTGCCATGTACATGGGCATGGGAAAGAATCCCATTATCCATATCCTCATCTTCGGCCTAAGTACTGCAAGCGTTCCCATTATGCCGTAAATGGCTCCTGAAGCTCCAAGGGCCGCGGGATAGAAAATAGCGGCCCCGACACTTGCCACGATGCCTGACAAAAGATAAATCTGGATAAATTTTTTGGAGCCTATTATGTTCTCCGTTATAAAACCGAAAAGTCCCAGGGCAAACATGTTGAAAAAAAGGTGCTGAAAACTTCCATGAAGAAAGATTGACGTTACCAATAACCATGGCTCACTGAAGACGCGACTGCTGTAAAGCGCGAAGTTGTCCTCAATGAAAGGGAAAGATATCTGTAAAATGAAAACAAAAACACAGATTCCAACCAGGACTAAAGAGTATTTTCTCAATTATATTCACCTATCTTGCTTTGCTTTTCGTCATAATGGTTTCTCATGTTTCTGAGAACATATTTCATTTTCTTCTCCCTATGTTTTGCCACCCAGAAGAATGCCTCGTCCCTTGTATCCTTTGCTATTAGCACCACCACTCGCCCGGACTTCTGGCGACCGGTTCTGCCCCTTCTTTGTATTGTGCGTATCTCCGATGGCACGGGTTCGTAGAAAACCACTAGGTCTACCGCAGGTATGTCAAGTCCTTCCTCTCCCACCGAAGTACATATTATTGTATTGTATTTGAGTTCTTTAAATTTTTCCAGAATCATGACCTGTTTTTTTTGCGTTAATCCGTCTTCTCCGGCTTGGCCGAAAAATCCTATGGGCCTGCAGTTCTCCATTTCTTTTATTATACCAACAATCCTGTTTACGGTGTCCCTGTAATGGGAGAAAACTATTACCTTGGACCTGGGATAATCCCTGAACTGTTTTTCAAGTATTTTGTAAAGTTCACTGAGTTTCGGGTGTTCTATTCCTTCTCCTACAAGGTCATAAGCCTTTATGAAAGCCGTTTCCATCTTGGGGTCTTTCATGATGCGCTTCACAGCCTTTGTTTTACCCTTGTCTGCAGCATCCCTCATTCTCTTGAAATATTCCAGAAGTGATTTTGAACCCTGCGTCTCCAGGAGGTTTAGACAATGTTCTATTTTCAGGGCCTCGGCCAGCACGGAAATTCCGTGGAATATTGCCGGATTGGGACTGGCACACTTGGATAAAATGCTCCTAAATCTTCCCTGCATCTGCAAGAGGTCTCTCTTTCTCAAATCTACAGTATCGGTGAATTCCATTTCCTTGAGTTTTTTGTACCTCTCCCTGAGCGCCTTTGTTATAAGTTCATGGACTTTCTTAAATTCTTCCGGAAGTTCAACCATTTTCCATTCCATTTTTATCTTCTGCACATATGGTTCCACATCCTCGTCCTTTTCCGTGCGTATTTCCACAGAGTCAAAGTAAAGATTCTTGCAGACCTGGTCTATCTTGTCTTTCGTTCCTCCTGGAGAAGCGGTGAGACCCAGTATCTTGGGGTCGGAAGCCCGCTTCATGTAAAACTCTGCTATGAAAGGATAGGGATAATCTTTTACGCCTCGGTGACATTCGTCTATCACCAACAATGAGTAATCTGAAAAAGAGAACCTCCCTGAAATAATGTCATTCTGTATAACCTGCGGCGTTGCAAAGACCATGGTCGCTTTTTTGTACTCCTTTTCCCTCTGGGAAGGGTTTATCTTTCCTGTGAAAATCTTCATATCCCCCTCCGCTATCTCCATAAAACCGGCAAAGGTCTTTTTGTGCTGCTCCACAAGAGGCCTTGTCGGAGCGAGAACCATCACTTTCCCGCCGACCTTGTTCATCCTGTGCGCGGCCAAGAGCACGGCGCAGGCGGTTTTACCCATTCCCGTCGGGATGACTACCATGGTATTTCCCTTCACGCATGTATCCAGAATGGTCTCCTGATAAAGCCTTTTCTCCAGAGAATCCTTCTTTATCAGTGGGTAATCCACATAATCAGGCATGAGGAATATTTGTCACCAGAGCGTATTAAAGGTTTAGAATTAAGAGTTAGTATTATCAACAATAACACATGGCCATACTTCTTTCCAAGGCTCTGCGAGTAGATTTACGGTGACTACGTTTTCTTCTAAGCCCAATGATTTTATTGTATTCTCAGTTTCAAAATCTGCCGGATTGAAAAGAACCAGATAGCCAGGATTTGCAACTCTTAGGAATTCTTCATAAACCTCTTTAGGTGCTCTCTGAAAGTTGTCCTTAAGTTGGGATATCTCATTTTTAGTTAGTTCTTTTTCACCCCGTTCGTATGACATATGTTTTTTCATATCTCCGGCTTCGTATTCTAATACAACCCTTCGTGTAAAGATAAGGTCTGCATTTTTAATCAGAGATGAAAGATTTTTAACATTACCATCGATTAATTTTATGTTATTTATTCCCCTTTTGCTGTGCATTTCACACCAACCACGTTTATAGGAATTGGAATGTTCAAAATCAACAGAATAAATTGTGTTACAATGACCCGACAGGTCTAAGGCTAATTTTAGTTGTGTGTCTGATCCAATTTCTACTATATTTTCATTATAACCACTTAAATCCAGGAAATATTTCATAAATTCGGTAAAGGATTTGTCTTTCCAGTGGCATGTGTCTACTTTCATATGAATATGAGAAGGGTAAACTTTTTATGCCTTTCGGTTGATTAATGTTTAAATTATTTAGAGTGCATTAAAGGTTTAAATAAAACCCGCGGAAAAAATAATCATGAAGTTGATAGAATTAAGCGATACGTTGAAGGAAGTCAAAACCAAACTTAGGGAAAAGCTCAAAAAGCAGGGTTTTAGCGAAGAGCAAACAGAAATAAAAATGAATTCCCTAGACTGCGAATTTTTGACACACTGTTTTGTAACCGGAGTGAAAAAAGAAACCAAGGAAGAAGGCATGGAATTCTACATAAAATTCCTTGAAATAGAGCTTGGAGAGTAGAAAGTATAAATAATCAATACTATGTCAAAAGATAATTAGTATAAGAGCGAAGTATTGAAGGCCATTGAATTTATCATCTGACTATTCCTCATCTGTAATTGCTATTGGCGTCCCGCCTGCGTGCCAGCTTTGCCTTGGCCTCACGGCCACGGGATAAATTCTCTCGCTGTTGTCATCCAGTATTATTGCCGAGCCGGGCCTTCTGGGGAGGTCCCCTATGTACTTGGTTATGTCATAAAGCAGGTATGTCTGCATTATGCTTCTTAGCGCTTTCAAATCAGGCTCCGCTGTGAGCCTGTGTGACAAAACTATATCGGCCTGAGAAATGGCGTCCTCGTGAAGCTTGTCCGGCCTCTGCGTAATCAGGACGCAGGATATGCCCGGTTGCCTACCTTCCTTTATTATCGTAAGCAACGGGTCAGAGGAGGCAGTCTTTCCCTCTGCCGGAAGGAAATTGTGCGCTTCATCTATCATTATCCATGTAATGGGTATCTTTATCTTGTGAAAGCCGGCCATGGTTTCCATTTCTTCCTCCCTTCTGGCCACTGTCCTTATGTGCTGGATTTTTCTGCATATAAGCCCGACCAAAAGGTTTCTTATGCTCCAGCCCTCCGCTACCTGGCTGAAAAAAGAGATATCTATTATGGAGACTTTCCCGGGTTGTATCAGTTCCTCTATATTCATTCCTTTTTTTGAAAAAATGCCCCATTCCTTGGCAGACATAAACCTGTTCACCAGGGCAAGCTTTTCCTTTTTTTCCGAAAGCACGTCATCGTTTACTATGTCTATTATATTATCTATTGTGTAGTCCAAAGTCTGGCTTCTGATTTTCCTTATACACCTGTCAAGCAGGATTCCAAGCGGCTCTATCAGAGAAATGGAAAAAGAAAGGCACCAGTCCTCCGAAGTGAATTCGGAAGGTTTTATTGTAAATACCTTGTCAAAGGGTATGCCTTCCCTTTTGAAATTTTCCTTGACACCCTCAGGTATGAAGATTTCAACAGGAAATCCTTGGGGTTTTATTTTCCATTGGTTGAGGAGCATTACATCCTTCTCATTCGGATTCTTCATTGACCAGAATATGCCCTGGGTGTCTATCATAAGGACTGATAGGTTGTTTCTTATCTCTTCTGGCAGTTTCAGGATTTCTTCTGCAATCACGCATCCGGAATAAGACTTACCTGAACCTCTCTTGCCACAAATAAGCATAACATGAGGACGGGCCACATCAAGCATCACAGGATTGGTAAGATTGGCGTTTTCACCCTGGCCCACCAGATGACGACCGAGAAAAATGGTTCCCTTGCTTCCGTATTTCTCCAAATCAACGGCATTTCTTCCCACGACTATCTCTCTTAGAGGCATGATTAGTATTGGAAAAAAGAATATAAAAAATAAACAAGTTTAAAGACTTTAGAATTTCACTTCAACGTCCTTCTTTTCTTTTTCCGTTACCTTGAACATTTAATAAAAGACTGCGAAATAATAGTATGGACAAACTGACCTGCCCCCATTCCTGGACTGCGGAGGAAGTTCTTCGGAGTCTGGAGTCAAACATGCATGGTCTCTCTATGGAGGAGGCCAAGAACAGGCAGGAGAAGTACGGACAGAATGAAATACCTGAAAAGAAGGCCCGTAACCCGGTCTTCATTTTTTTGAAACAGTTTAACAACATGATGATTTACATACTGATCGTTGCTGCAGTAATATCATTTTTAATCGGCCACGTTGTTGACGTATACGTGATTTCTTTCGTGATTTTGGTTAACGGCATAATAGGTTTTGTGCAGGAGCATAAGGCAGAAACCGCCATCCAGGCCCTGAAAAAAATGATTGTACCTCATGCAAAGGTCTACAGGGGAGACTTGCTGCAGATAGATGCAAGGGAACTTGTTCCCGGAGACATAATACTTCTGGAAGAGGGGGACAAAATTCCCGCAGATGCGAGGCTTATTGAAATAAAGAATTTCAGGACGGTGGAGGCGTCCCTCACGGGGGAGTCTTTCCCTGTGGACAAGGAGTTAAAGGTTTTGCATGAGAAGACAGCTCTGGCCGACTGGAAGAATATGGTTCTGATGGGAACTTTTGTTGTTGGGGGGCGTGCCAGGGCAGTTGTCACTTCAATAGGACTTGATACGGCAATAGGCAATATAGCCCAGGACATAGAAAAAATAAAGAGGAAAAAAAGCCATTTCAAGGAAAAGACAGACAAACTTGCAAAACAGATGGCAGTCATCGCCTGCCTGGGAGCCTTTCTTGTCTTTGTCATAGGATTTTTCATAAGCGGCACGGATTTAAAAGAGATATTCCTTTTTACAATAGCCTCCTTGGTATCAGCTATTCCTGAAGGTCTGCCTGCCGTGATGGCAGTTGTGCTTGCCATAGGTGCTCACAGGATGGCCAAGAGAAACGCAATAGTCAGGACTCTGCCTGCAACAGAGACCCTTGGTATAGTGGATGTCATAGCAACAGACAAGACAGGCACTCTTACGGAGAATACCATGACAGTTGAGAAGGTAATCCTTCCCGGTGAAGATGAAATAAGTGTAACAGGATCGGGGTGGGTGCCGGAAGGAAATTTTTCCCAGAAAGGCAATATAATTTTCCCTCTGGAACATCCTCACATGTCAAAACTTTTGCACATAGCCTCCGTTTGTAATAACTCAAGACTTTTGAAAAAAGAGGCGGACGGTTATAAAATTATTGGAGATCCGACTGAGGCTGCGCTCGTGGTTCTTGCGGAAAAGGCTGGACTGGAGAAGGAAGATTTGGAAGAAATAGAAAAAAGGATAGACGACCTCCCCTTTAATCCTGAACTTAAATACAGGGCATCACTATCAGTCCTTGTTGAAGAGAATGAAAAGAAACAAATCTATGTTCTGGGCGCACCAGAGGCAGTTCTCGAGTATTCCAGTCATATTCTTAGGAACAACGTTAGTGAAGTGAAGACCCCGAAAAGCAGGCAGGAAATCCTGGGCCAGGTGGATGACCTGACAGGAAAGGCGATGAGGGTTCTTGCCTTGGCCTACAAGGAAGTCCCTTCCAATACAGATAACTTGTCGGAAAATATGGTAACAGGACTGACTTTTGTAGGTATAGTCGGGATGATAGATCCTCCAAGACCCGAGGTAAAGGGGGCAATTGCCAAAGCAAGGAAATCAGGGATAAGGGTGATAATGACAACAGGCGACCACAAGGGAACGGCAGTTGCAATCGCAAGGGAAATCGGACTCACCGAGGATTTGAAAGCTCTTACGGGACAGGAGTTAATGGAACTGTCGGAAAAGGAGTTTGAAGAGGCTGTGAAAAATGTTTCTATCTTTGCCCGCCTGACACCAGACATGAAACTAAGGATTGCGGAAGCTTTACAAAAACAGGGTCATATCGTGGCAATGACAGGCGACGGCGTTAACGACGCACCCGCATTAAAAAAATCGGACATAGGCATATCAATGGGAATAATAGGCACTGATGTGGCCAGGGAGTCAAGCGAGATAATTCTTGCTGATGACAACTTCGCGAGCATAGTAAATGCAATAGAAGAGGGAAGGATTGTCTTCAAGAATATTCGCCGGGCAAGCTTTTTCCTTGTCACCACTAATTTTGCAGAGTCGGTGACTTTCATAAGTGCATTACTTCTGTTTAATAACCTGATTTTGTTGCCAACCCAGATATTATGGTTAAACTTGGTCACAGACGGCGTCACTGGCGTATCTTTGGCTGCCGAACCGGGACATGGCGATATTTCGGAAGAATCGCCGAGAAATGCGAAAGAAGATATACTGTCAAAAGAAATAATACCGTTCCTGGTTTTGATGATAAGCATCATGGTAATTTTGACCGTATCAGTATTCAATACTTACCTGCCTTACGAGGAAAAGGCGCGGACAGGTGCCTTTGTAGTCATGTCTTTCACCCAGTTGTTCAATCTTTTCAACATGCGTTCACTTAAAAAATCTATTT
>JAGLWW010000034.1 GCA_023133195.1 Candidatus Aenigmatarchaeota archaeon | reverse complement strand
TTATGATAAAGCAAATAAAACAAACATTGTAAAATTTATTATGTTTAGAGAAATGATTATTCAAACAGGAAGAGTAATATTATTTATTATAATGACATTCATAGCAACACTTACTACTAGTTTTATTCTTGGTAGTGGAGCATCTCTTCTTTATTTATTCTTTTAATGCCGAGCCCTGCGTCATACTGTCTCCCAGTTTCACTCCGAAAACTCTTTTAAGTTGCATACGTCATTCCAGTTCTTTCACGATATAAATAATATTTAACCTCTAATTATATTGGTGGTGTGATGAAAATACTTATTTTTTCCGGCAGCCCGAGAAAGGGGAACTCCGAGACTTTGTGCAACAGAATGAAAGAGCTTCTTGAGAAGAAAGGAGCGGAGACCGAAATAATTCTTTTAAGGGAGAAGAACATCCAGCGCTGCAATGGATGCGTGGAATACTGCAACAAAAACATGAAGTGCCAGCACAACGATGACATGGACAGTCTCATGAAAAAGATGACTGATGCAAACGGTTATGTTTTCGTTCTGCCGAATTACTTTGCGATGCCGCCCGGCCTGTTTAAGGATTTTATTGATAAGTGCAGTATCTTATACACAGCTCAAACGAATTTGACGTCCAAGAGAGCAGCCGTGATTTCCGTAGGGACAGACAAGCCCCAGATAGAGAAAAACGTAAGAAACGTATCAGAAAATTTCTGCAAGACACTGAAAATAAAAGTTGTTGCCACAGGAGCCTTTGTTTCAAGAAGCGAGCTGAAAGGCAATTACAACGACATCTTTGAAAACGGTTTGAACCTGGACATAGAGGAAGAGCTTGAAAAGATGGCCTCAAAACTTCACAAGAGCATGAAGTACGAAGGCGGTGAACTGATTACATGCTAGCCAAAACAGACGGGATTTTTCTTGTAAGGTTTGTAAGGGAAACGATAACCAATTTCATTAACGGCAAAAACACTTCGCTTCCCGATAATTATTCCAAAGATTTTAATGAAAAGAGAGGAGTGTTCGTGACCCTGAATAAGTTTCCTTCCGGAGACCTCCGGGGATGTATAGGACTTCCCTACCCGGAGAAGCCCCTTATAGACGCAGTTCGTGACGCTGCCTGCTCGGCTGCCCGTGACCCTCGTTTCCCTCCTCTCACAAAGGAAGAGCTGGACAGGATAACTATTGAGATTTCAGTATTAACGGAACCTGAGAAGATTGGCTTCAAAGGAGAGAAACTCCTTGACAAGATAGAGCCGGAAAAAGACGGACTTATCTTAAAGAGAGCATGGTTCTCCGGTTTGTTCCTCCCGCAGGTATGGGACCAGCTGCCTGACAAGAAGGATTTTCTGGAAAACCTGTGCTATAAGGCCGGTCTCTCGGACAAGGATGCCTGGAAGACAGCGGATATTTTCCGCTTCCGCGTGCAGGCCTTCAAGGAAAAAGAGCCGAATGGAGAAATACTATAAATCTTTTTCTGACTAATTGTATTTGGCGTTATAAGTGAAATCATTTTGGGAAAAATGTTTTAACGGAATTTGTTCTGTAGTTGAACACGAATATAATCTGGAACAGGATAATCATAATAAAAAAGACCATAACTATAAATCAAAAATCTTGCCAAATTATAAGAACAAATGTAGAAGAAAAATCTAGTTCTAATCAATACAGGCCTTTGCGAAGCCCAGGAACATTGGATTTGGTTTTAGAAGGCTTGTTGTGAACTCGGGGTGGGCCTGTGTGGCCGCGAAGAATTTATGTTTAGGTATTTCAAGAAACTCCATCAATCTTCTGTCAGGCGATACACCGGAAAATATTAGCCCGTTTTTCTCCAGTTTATCTATATAATCCGGATTAACCTCGTAACGGTGGCGATGCCTTTCACTTATTTTTTCCTTGCCGTACAGTTTTCTGACAAGGGTGCCTTCTTTAAGAACCGCGGGATATGCACCGAGTCTCATGGTACCTCCCTTTTCGTTGATTTTCTTTTGTTCAGGCAGAATATCTATCACAGGATATGGAGTTTTCGAGTCAACCTCTGTTGAGTTGGCACCACTAAGGTCACACACATTTCTTGCATAATCTATTACAGCCATCTGAAACCCGAGACAAAGGCCCAGGAAAGGAATTTTATTCTCCCGAGCATATTTTATGCACTCTATTTTTCCTTCCGTTCCCCGGCTTCCGAATCCTCCAGGCACTATTATACCTTTCATGCCTTTAAGAGCATCCTCCACTTTCAATTTTCCTTCCTCTATGTCCGTGGTTTCAATCCATTTTATTTCCGCGTCGTATCCCAGATTCCCGAAGGCATGCCTCAGGGCCTCCCTGATTGAAACGTAAGAATCATGCAAGTACATGTATTTTCCTGTCATGGCTATTTTTATCTTCCCTTTGGGGTTGTTCATCTTCTCTACGATTTCCTTCCATTCTCTCATGTCTTTTTCTCTTTCCCTAAGCCCGAATTTTTCCAGGACCTTTTCAGAAACACCCTGTCTTTCAAGGACCAGAGGTATCTCATATATGTTATCCAAATCCGGTCCCGATAAAACATACTCTGGGTCAACCCCGCAAAATCTTGAAAGTTTTTTCTGTATATTGTCCAGGAGAATCCTCTCGGACCTGCAGAAAATGAAATCAGGCGTAATTCCCATTTCCCTGAGCATCCTCACTGACTGCTGGGTGGGCTTTGTTTTTTGTTCCCCGACAACCTTCAACTGGGGAACGAGAGTGCAATGGATAAAAACAACATCCTCCTCAAGAGACAGCTCCCTCACTGATTCAAGAAATATCTGGTTCTCAATATCGCCTACTGTGCCGCCGATTTCTATCAGTTCTATTTCCGCTCCCGAGTCCTTTGCCACCTTCTTGTACCATTCCTGCAGTTCCCCTGTTACGTGCGGAATCAGCTGGACCGTTTTTCCCAGGTAATCCCCCTTTCTCTCCTTGTCAATCACGGCCTTGAATATCTTTCCGGTGGTTATGTTTGAATCAGTAGTCATCTTCAGGCCTAGGAATCTCTCATAGTTCCCGAGGTCCATGTCCACCTCGGAGCCGTCATCCATCACAAATACTTCGCCGTGTTCCGTTGGGTTCATGGTTCCTGCATCTATGTTGACATAGGGGTCTATCTTTATTGGAATTACTTTATAACCTTTGGATTGAAGAAGCCTGCCAAGAGAAGACATAAATAGCCCCTTACCCAGGCCGGAAAGAACTCCACCAGTAACCACTACAAACTTTACCCCACACGGCATAATAACTTATGAGACCATATATATAAAAAATTTCCTATGCTGGAGAATATTTTTCCTTTAAATACTTTTTCAATTTTTATTATTTTTTATGGAGAACGTGTTCAAAGTAGATCCTTATAAGAAGGAAATAGAATTTGATACTATAGGGTTAAAGGTCAAAAGAAAAAGTAGATGTTTTTATGATGATTTGGGTTATGTGCCATGTGTCCTGTTTAAAACCAGACAGATATTGGAACAGTTTGGAGCTTCCGGTAGCGAAGAACTTATAAGGTCAATTGGTTTCGAACCAAAAAAATTGAAACAGGACGGAGTTTTTCAGTTTAGTTTAAAGGTTTTGGATAAAAATAATTCTAAAAGAATCAAGTTGAAGAAAACCTTAACATATTACACCGAAGCCGAAGATAGGGCAGTTGATTTATGGAGCAGAGCCTATGGAGAGGCGCAGGCTGCATACTATCTTGGTCATAGTTTTGAAATTGGGAAAATGTTTAATGTACCCGGTGCGTTCAGTTTCAATAGAAATGGATTATGTAAGTATGTGGCATATAAAACTCTTCGTAAAAATGATATGGAACCCATTTCTCTCTCAGAAGAACCCAATTATAATTATATAGAAATAATATATAAAAAATAATATCCCTCAGCTCACCTCCTACAAGGAACCATCATCGGGACAAATATATATGGGTTGCACAAAAATATAAAACATGGACATAGGGGACATCACCGGATTCATAACAGGCCTGTTAGTAGAAGTGGCGGAAGAATTCAGCCTACTGGGATTGATAGAAAAGTTTATAACTTTCTTTGAGACAAACAGCATCGTTACCTTTATAATATTTGCGATATCCCTGTTCATACTTTACAGGCTTGTAAAACTGGCCTTCAGCATATTCCTGGTGGTTATAGCGGGAATATTGTTCCCATTTGTCATGAACTTTATTTTCGAGTGGAGCATCCCCATAAACGTAAGCACTCTTATGTTCTATGCGACCTCTGCGGTAGTTCTTTTCCTACTGGCAATCTTCATTAAAGGCGTGGGAAAGTTTCTGAGTGTCTTTACGTCCCCCTTAAGGAAAGCATCGGAAAGGAAAAAGATTGAGGAGGACATAGAGGAAGACTTGGAGAAGAAAAAAGAGGAAGAAGAAAAGAAGATAAAAAAAAGAAAACACTAGCTTACAGTTGCCGTGTAATCGTTTCCTGATACGAATACCTTTTTTGCCGTGCCCCTTATTTCAAACTGGCCATCGGTTATGTTCACGCTCCCGGAGAAGCATTCAATTTTGAGAGGTTCAGACCCCAGTTTTATTGTCACCCTGTTCTGGATGTTTATCTCTCCCAAGACGTCTTTCATTTCAAGCCTGTTCATGTAGAGATTTTTTATATATACATTTTTGAAAAACACGGAATCAAGTTTGACAGGGATAAGTTTTTTGATTATCTCAAATTTTACCCCGTTTATCGTGGTTTCTTCGGCATCTCCTACAAGGTTCAATCTGCTGCCGTTCACCATGAAAGTTCCCTTGTACCCTATAAAATCTATTTCCGTGTAAGGCGTTGTCGTAAGTTTGGTGTCTGATAAGAAAATCTCGGTATCCTGGTATTCTGGCTCGTAACCAACTTTTATCTCCTCCAGAGGAATTGTCTTGAGGTCCAGTTCTCTTATATAAAAGTTTCCTGTTATTGTTATGTTCCCCTCTTCAGGAGTACTTAAAAAATTAAAAGGGAAAGCTCTGCCAAGAGTATCACCCAACTTTCCTCCCAGACCGCCTATGTTCATTCCCATCTCTGTAAAAAGACCCACTGTTATGAGAAGCAATCCGAATAAAACAACCAACACTATTTTCCAATCAACCATAATTTAATTATATATCCGGTTTATATAAATTATATGCCTGTTGATTTTGTTCTTATACAGCCCGAATCTCCCGGAAATATAGGCTCCGTTGCAAGGGTAATGAAAAACTTTTCCTTTTGCAACCTTGTCCTTGTAAATCCATGCCCCGTAACTGATGAGACCAGGGGATTTGCGATGCATGCATGGGATGTAGTGAAGAATGCAAGAGTGGTAAAGGAGATGGACTGGAGAAAATATGATTTGGTGGTGGGGACAACAGGCCTGAAGGGAAGAGACAAAATTTCTCTGTCCCCGGAAGAACTGGGCATGAAAATAGGCAGAGGGAAGACAGCAATCGTTTTTGGGAGGGAGAGCAGTGGGCTTTCAAAAAAGGAACTGGAGAAGTGCGACTGCATATGTCACGTGCCCACTTCGGAGGATTATCCCATAATGAACCTTTCCCATTCAGTTTCCATTGTCCTATACGAACTAAGCAAGGCTTCGGGCCTGACAGAAGGTTCAAAGCAGATTGCCGAGAGAAAACAGTTGTCCACTTTGCAAAACCTATTTAAAGGAGTAATTGAAAAATTAAACTACTCTGAAGAAAAGGCAAAATTAGTTTATGCCTGTATTAAAAACGTGACAGGAAAGAGCATTCTCTCAAAAAACGAGGCAAGTACTTTGATAGGGATGTTCAAAAAGATTAAGGAGACCTTAAAGAGTTGAGTTTATGATTACAATGCAGTTAGGCGGGGGAGGAGACTGGATAAGTACTATTCTATGGTTCTTAATGTTCTTTGTTTTCATGCTGATTTATCCCAAGATGATGATATACCAGATTGTCACCAAAATAGAGAAAGATATAATTGAACTTGAAAAAGTTGCGGACAAAGGTAAGAACAGAATCCTGAAGAAGATATCCAAGAAACCAAGCAAGGAACTTAAACAGAAGGTCTCGGATTTCATGGAATTTTTCATTGGTGTTCCTGTAAGCATGGATCCGTACGGAATTGTAAACAAGGTCCACAAGGTAATAAAGCACGCCGAGGAGAGGGAACTGGGTTTCGTAAAGGAAATAGCTCCCCATCTTTCCAAGGAGGAAAGAAAGGACGTGTCCGCAGCAATACAGCACAATGCAGGACTTTACCAGATAGTAAAGATAATAAGGCATTATCTGGAGCTAATAAAGAAGTACAAAATTCTGCAAATAGCCATGATAATACAGATGCAGCTTCCTCTGATAAAGAAGATAGCTGATGCGCTTGAGAAATCTGTGGACGCTTTTGTGGACAACGCTCCGATAGGTGACGGAATAGGCCCGCTTGCAGTCGCTTCAATGATTCCTACAAAGGCAAAAATAGTAAAGATGGAGGAGGAACAGTTCGTTTACTCCAAGGTAAAGATAGGCGGAAAAACTGTAATCCTTTCAAAGGCATGGGGACCCGGAACAACAATAGGTTACCCCGGAAAGTTTGTGCAGAAGCTTTCCAAAAAGGAAAAGATAGACAGGATAATCACCGTGGATGCGGCAGGAGCCCTGGAAGGAGAGAAGAACGGATTTGTGATGGAAGGAGTTGGCGTGGGCAAAAGAGGCAACGAGATAATCGCTTACCACGGATACCAGATAGAGGAAGTTGCATTAAGAAAGAACATACCCGTTGATTCCATAGGAATAAAGGAAGTCAGCGAGACTGCCATTTATCCAATGATAGAAGATGTTTACAAGTCTCTTCCGAAGGTTGTGGAAAAAACAAAGGAAATGATAAAGAGAGGAAAGAAAAAAGAAAATATTCTTGTAATAGGATTCGGTAACACTTCGGGAGTGGGCAATAATGTTTCTACAATGAAGGAGACCGAAGCCAAGATAAAGAAGAACATAAAGAAGATGAAAAAAGAAGAAGCAGAAAAAAAGAAAAAGGAGAACACCATTTGGAACAAGTTCCTGAATCCGTTTTAAACGTTACTGATTTTTATATTTCTCAACTTTTTGGTCAAGTATTTCCAATTTTATTTTTGCCTTTTCAAAGACATCCTTCGTATCCTGGGAGGCATGGTAATCTTTTTCGCAAACCACCCCAACTATTCCCGAGTTTATTATCATCTTGGCGCAGGTATAACATGGGGTCATCTTGCAGTAAATCGTTGCCCCGTCTATTGGTATACCGAACCTTGCTGCCTGGACTATTGC
>JAGLWW010000033.1 GCA_023133195.1 Candidatus Aenigmatarchaeota archaeon | reverse complement strand
ACTTCTTTCCAAATCCACGAATTCTTCTGTGCTCTCTGACAAAGGCATGAACCCTATATAAGGCGAGCTTATGTCAATCAACCATGATGAAATATGCACACCGTTCACAACTCCTATCACACCGTCTCCTGTTAACGGAATGTAAGTGCCTGACAAAGGAACAACGCTTATAAGATGCTCCTTTATTTTTGCCAGTCCCAATATTTTGCTTCTTATTTCCCCGTTTTCCTTAAACGAGCCATGTCCGGGAAGAAAATCAATACCTTCAGCCAAAAGTTCTCCCGGAACAACTATCTTTCTTTCTTCAACCATTAGCTGACTTTCGTTTTCTTTATCCATATCTTTCGTTTTTTTCTCTTCAATTTTATCTTCTTTTTTTGTTTCTATATTTTCATTCATATTAACACCTCTTTTTATTATCATGACTTTTTTATTATCTTTGTCTCGACTTCGCCTTTTGTCAGCGAGTTCAGCAGGTTGTAAAATTCTCCCTGCAGGCCAGCCGGTATCTCCACAACAGCGACCCAGCTGCCGTCATTCCTCCATTCCTCCTTTTTCATCTTACCGAATTCCGATATCTTGCCGTAAGCCTTGCCTGTATACTGTGGAGGCACCTTTACCATGACTTCAACGGATTCTATACTTATCGGTATTATTGGTTTCAGAGCGTCTATTATCTTTTCCACTTGGGATTCCGCGCTCTGCATATCATCCACATGAACTTTCGCCTCTTTCATTGCTTTTGTGATTCGTTGTGGTGTATGGGGAATGTTTTTCTGGGGGTCTACGGCTCTTCTGGCTATAATATCCACGATTTTTCTTGTTTTCTCCTCTTTCATATTCCTTCTTTGTTCCGTAGTAAGCTGTACGTGACCTTTTTTTATGATTTGACAGGCAATAGTCTTGAAATCTAAAGTATTAAAAGCTTTGTTAAGGTCTTCAGAAGAAGCCTTTTCCCCTTTTGCCGAGTCCTCAAACACTTCCTGTATAACCACAAGCTCTTCCAGAGGGATTTCCTTTCCCTTCTTGACATCCAGCGCTTTATACGGGTCTACAAGTATTTCAAAGTTCTTTCCATGAGAGCTTAACCTGGCTATTACCGCCTTTTCTACAGAAATGGACATAACATCCCCCACTTTAATACAATTAAAAGCTCTTTAACAGCTTCATCTTTTCCTTGTCCTTGTATTTAACCAAACCTTTTTTGTCTATTATTGAGATTTCCACATCTTCTTTTCTTATTCCCTTTTCCGCTTTCTTAAGGGCTTTTAATGCAAGAGAAATAGCTTTGTCCCTGTCCATGTTTGCTTTCCATTCCTTTTCCAGGGTTTTTCTTGCTGTATCGACTCCTCTTCCGATTGCCTGCGCTTTCCATTCAAACAGGGAGCCTCCCGGGTCTGTCTCAAACAAGACAGGTTTATCGTCCATCCCGGTTATCAGGAATGAAACTCCCATTGGTCTTAGACCTGCATATTGTGTGTGCATTTGCTTTAAGTCGGAAATGTACTTGGCAAGCGTAGGAGTGTCTATCTTTTCATCATATGTTATCTTGTGTATCTGGGCCTTTACTCTGGCTTTGTTTATAATGATTCTTGCGTCTCCAAGCAATCCGGAAGAAACAATGCCTATATGCTCATCTATTTGCTGTATTTTTTCGTTAATAGAATTTTCCACCGAAAGCTTATCAACTGGTCTTGCAGCCACCAAGACTATTCCATTATTAAATATCATGGCAATTGATGTTGAACCTCTCTTGACAGCTTCTCTTGCATACTCTACCTGAAATAATCTTCCTTCGGGCGAGAAGGTGACAATTGCCCTGTCATAACCCATCTTGCCCATATCAGGCATAATTTCCATTACATAACCTCCGTAATAATAAACTCTTTTAGGAGTTAATATTTATAAAGCTTTCTTGTTTTTAAAAATAAAACAAAGAGGGGTCTCCCCCAAAGTAAATTGTTTTCATTTCGTCTTACTTGGTCAATGCAATGTCTATTGTGGAGACGTTTATCTTATCCCCTTCTTCTGTCTTTATTTCATCAGTTCCCACGCTTATGTTCTTTATCTTTGCGCCGTCTGAAAACCTGTTCTTTGTAATCTCTGCCACGTCAACTGCCTTGGAAATCGCTTTTCCTCTAGCTTTTATGTGTATTTCCTTTAGCCCGCTGCTGAACTGAGTCACACAGGCCAGAACGTAAGACATCGTAGGTTTCTTTCCCACGAATACCATGTTGTTGTCTGCTTTCTTTCCCTTTTCCTCTGCCATATATTGTTCACCTCTTAGTTGTTTTTGTACTTTGTATCCCTGAAAGGACTATTATTGTATAAGTAGAATTCTGAAATATTTAAATATTATTAACTCTTACCGCAACAAATATTTCTTACAGTATCTTCATCCACACCTACTGTACCATGTCCTGTTGCACACTTCGAAGTTTCCGGATTTATGTAGAGGTATTTGGTAGCGTCAAGGGGATCCGTGTCAAAAACACCCAAACCAGAACTTTCCTTGCATCCCCCTGCAGATATATATCTGTTGCACTGGATTCTAAAATCAGCTTCACATCCAAGAGACTCTCCTGCTCCAGGAACAATGCCCATAAACATGGATACGAGAGCTAGCAATACAATTATGGCAATTGCCAATGCCACTAAAACGTTCGTGGATATAGAAAGTCCTTTTTTCATATTATCTAACTATTATTTTATTATAGTTATTTAAATAAATTTTAATCCGTACAGCCGTCAGTTGTGCAACCTAGTTGGCTGCATGGTTCTTCCCTACCCCAAATACAATGGTCCGTGGGATGAGCTGCATCAATTCCATGTCCTAGGTAGTTTGAATAACAATTACCGGATACACCATCCCAATAAAAACCGGTTCCATCGTAACAGTTACCCTCGCAAGTCCCACTAAAATAACCTTCAGGAGGAGGGTCCGGTATTTCAATACTTGTTCCGTCAAAATAATCTTCTGGGCATGTGAATTTGAAGGGGCAAAGTCTTTCTAGATTGGGGTCAGAAACCGTGCAATCGAAGGGATTTAACGCATCTGCGCTTTTGTTATAATAAAAACATTCACTGGTGGTAGAATCTCTGTATGGTGCAAAAGGATTCGTAGTAGTTAAAATACTGTCTAAAGCTTCCTTGCAGTTTGGGTCAGAACAAACTCCTGCACCCCATATCTTTTCGTGCAAAACACAGTCATCATCTGTTTTTTTGGCTGTTTCTCCCACACATTTCATGCTTAAGGGTGCGGCCGGACGAATATCATCACAACTTTGACCTAAGCCTGTTGGGAGCCAGCAGGTATCATGCATAAAAATTCCTCCAATATTATCGCAGTAAACGTTGGTACAGATATAATCTCCACAGCAGGCAACAAAATCTTCTCTCCATATCCAGCCTTCCGGGCAGCATTTCACATATTTAACTTTAAACAGACCTTTTTTGTAGCTATAGACTCCTTCTTTAAAATCCTTGTAGCCACCGATTTTACAAGTATAATCTCCCGTAGCAGTTTCCACTTTATCCGAGAAGTTACTCCAGAGATGTGCCGATACTCCGTTAAGAATCTCTATATTCAGGCTGCCCACCGATCCGTAGTATTCCCATTCATAGTTACGATACACGCAGAGCAAGTCCAATTCACCTGTCAACTCTCCAAATTTACAACATCCTGTTGTATCCGGTTTAAGTCCGCAGTCAGGCTTGAAAAGAAATTCCAGTTCAGGACCTCCAGTGTCTACCCAAAACTGGTAACTCCCAACGTTATCCCCCCATCCAACAAGACAAAACTCCCCAGCATTTGCAACATACTCTCTTCTGTAAAACCCCGTGATTATACATTTTCCCTCATCCGTTCCTTTGATGTTGCAGGTAAAATGTCCCTCCAGTTCTCTATATCTGAGGTTTGTATCATACCCAGCGGAGTCTATAGTTTCCTCTAATAAATCGGATATACTATCTCCCTGACAGGCCATATGAGCTACAGCTAAAGTATTTCTCAACTTTACTGCTTGTATGAATGAATCTTCGGTTTTTGCTGAAAAAATTGAAAGGTTACTCATTATCACGAGAAGAACAATTATGACAACTATTGTAGTTGTCACAACCGTAAAAAAATTTTTCTTTTCCATTTTAATACCTTATACTTATTCTACACATGCACCTGATTCACAACCCTTTGGACATTTATAATATTCATATTCCCTGGTACCACCATCACAATACCATTCCATTACCCAGTCTCCTTGTCCTGAAGGTCCACCTTCTTCTGCTGCACAATAATCTGGCAAAAAACCCCCCAAAGATTGCCACGCATTTCCCAAAGTGAAATAGTTTTTACCGCCGTCAGTATCCCTACAATTCCCTGTATCATGTTGCCCTCCTATACATGCTTCATTGTTGCAACCATTTGGACAGTCATATTCTTTAATTCCAACTGCTGTCTCTCCGCAGAAATATTCTGTTACAGTTCCTGAATCACATTCATCGTTATAATCCGTAGGACCTTCTGTTACAGTTCCTTTAGTAAAGTAGTTTAAACCTCCGTCAGAATCCACACAGTCTGTTAGTCCGCAAGCGCATATTCTGGGTTTACCACCAGGAATTACACCAGTACAAAGATATTTGTCAAAAGGAGGTATAGCTGAAGTGGTTTTGTAACGGCATTTTCCACCTCCATCATAATAAGGCGAAAAAAATTCAAATATAATAAAAAGGTTCTTCAGGCAGAGGTTATTGCAATTAAAGGGAACGGGAAATAATCCCATAGTTTTAAACACTTCTTCATGAAGCGTGCAATCTTCGGGGATAGTTGTCCAGTCATCAGGATTTTTACAGTACATGTTATGACCTTCACATACAGTATTACAGCTTTCTCCTCCATTACCTAAAAACCAGCATTCTCCATATAACCATGTGCCACCTTCATCATTACAGATTATATCCGTACAGTGCTCGTCTGCGCAACAACTTTGAAAATCCCTGCTCCATACCATACCTTCCGGACAGCAGTACCTTCCGGTTACTTTGAATTCAAAATGATGGAATTCCTCCTCATATCTATCACAAATTATCTCATCACAAATCCCATATTCAGGGAGAATGAGTTGATCGTATGGATCTTTTACTGCGGTAACAAAATTAATATAAAAATATAGGTCTTGTTGTTCATCGTAAATTCCTTTATTATATAAAATAGGACTTATAAATGAATTGTATTTGCATTCATCGTCGGCACAAAATAAATCCCACCAGCGAGAATCGCCTACCGAACCTTTACTACAGTTTATCCATTCTTCATAATCCAAATCTCCCGTGGTGTCAGTGCCATTGTAAATTCTGTAGTCATTAAATCCTAATATAGGAGCGAAACTTGCTATTTTACAACTGTTATACACCCATTGGTAATGTGATATTTTTGTAATCATGCAGTTTCCTCCGCTTGGTACGTCACATTTCCAGTGGTCAGCCATAGTTACCTCACCTTCAGGTCTATCATCTTGACAAATTACATACCAAGGTGAAGCGTCATTACAAAAAGGATTACATGGAGGAGGACCCGAATCTTCACATCTTCCACAATCCCCATTTAACTGCAAAAAAATCATTTCTTCTGATAGCCTCTCATAAGGGCAAAAATCTCTGGCTTTTTTGTTAATAATATCTTGCTCCACCGTTTCCACGGTTTTTTCTTTGATATTTAACAAACCTGAGATATAAAATACCACACCAAGCAGAATAATGGCAGCAATTATAGAAATTAAAACAGTAAAAGTCTTCTCCATCTTTAATCACTTTATATAATTTTCTATTTTATTCAATTTATATACAAGCACCGTCTAAACAAGTGCTTAAGCCGCCACATGAATGGATTTCAGATTCAATTACATTACCATTGCAATAATATTCCTTTACATGAGTTGAACCCATGCCCATGCCAGTACTGTCTGTACATTTATCTCTAAAAGACACAGTGTCATTTTTTGTACAGCTTATTTGGTCGTAAACTTTTCCCCCGTCATCTTCACAACATGCACCCGGACATGAAAGATCATCACATACACCTCTAATTTCAGCTTCATCAAGGGTTTTTATAATTTTTCCCTCGGCATCCAAGCTAACCAAGCCAGAGACTATAGTAATAAATACAATAAGAATTACCACCAAAACAATTACAACCCACTGAGAAATTCCCTTTATCATTTAATCACATTCTAAACTATACATGCACCATTTTCGCATCCGTTAGGACATTGGTATATTACATGTTCCACTAGCACTTCTTCTTCATCCTCTTCCTTGTAACAATAATATTCCTTTAATAATATACTCAAACCTTGAATCGATTGACATTTATCTTCATAAGGTTCCGTTCCCTTGGTTAATATTCCGTAAGTGAAATAGTTTTTACCTCCATCACTGTCTATACAGTCATCTATGGTATATAGGCTGCTGTTGCATGCATTACCATCACATCCATTCGGGCAATCGTAATCGGCACTTTCATTCCTGTCATCTATGCAGTAGTATTCCATTAGTTTTCCTGTAAGAGCATCACATACGTCATCATATGTGTAAGAATAATCTTTGGTTACTGTCCCGAAAGTAAAATAGTTCCTGCCGCCGTCGTCATCTATACAGTTAATTGACCTCTCTGGACCAGTGGGAATTTTATTTTCTTCTATTGCTTCATCAATCTTTTCTCCTAAACGGGCCTCTATTATCGTGCCAATTATTATAGCAAAAACAAGAAAGATTACTATTACAGCTACCACAGTCCATATGGCACCTTTTTCATTCATTTTTAATCACTTCCGCTTAATTTTAGGAACTATGACAACAACATGGCTTGCTTACGCAGCACGGACCTCCCGCACAAGACCAACCAGCTGGATAAATCATTTTACAAAATGCGGCGGAACTGCAAAATCCTCCCGCACAAGAACAAGCAGTAGTTGTAGTAGTAGTTGTTGTAGTTGTGGTGCTTATGCACGTGCACCCACCTCTGCATTCAAGTGAGCCTCGGCAACCAGCATCAGTGCATGCCGGCGTGTTGCAACAGGTCTCGCTTGAACTCCCACATTCAAAGCAACCTGTGTCCGGACCATAATCATCTTCGTTGTAACAGCCGTCTGGGGGACTGTTACCACAGTCACAAGATTCGGTTTTCTCGCAGTAACAATCAGTTCCCACTGAACAGTCACCCAATGCTCCACTATTTGCGGTTCCGTCAATTTCCCAGTATGTACATATTCCACCTAAACAACTTGAGGCAC
>JAGLWW010000032.1 GCA_023133195.1 Candidatus Aenigmatarchaeota archaeon | reverse complement strand
AAAAAATACCCGCCCGTTTCCGCAGCCAGCATACTTGCAAAGGTCGTAAGGGACAAATCAATAGCAGGACTGGAGAAAAGGCTCGGGGAAGAAATAGGAGCCGGTTACCCGTCGGATGAAAGGACAATAGAGTTTTTGAAAAGAGTTTTGAAAAAACACAACGATTATCCCGATTATGTAAGAAAAAGCTGGGCAACTTCCCAGAGGGTTAAGGGGGAAAAGAACCAGAGAAAATTAGACAATTTTTTTGTAAAAGACTAGACCGGATAGAAGTAGGAACAAAGGTATCCAGGCGGGACTTATTCCGGGCAATTCTTCAGGTTCGTAAGTGCCAGTCGTGCTCTTAACGTTTATTCCTATATTAATGAAATCGGTCTGCTTTGTGTAATTGGTAAGGGAATAACCGGTTATTGACAGGTTTACCGTGTCTGGCGGAGTTATCTTGTACCCTGTCACCTCGACGTAAAACCTTGTCTGGTTTATTTTTGGCGTAAGCTCTATTTCATCCACATATTTTGTCTCGCTGCTGGGAATGTCATCGCACATTCCCACACTCTCAGCGCATTTAAAGGAGAATTTTATCCAGTCCTTATACTCCTCACCGGCGCTTGAATCCTTTAACTCTCCCTCCAACCTCAGGACATCCCTTATGTTTCCCGGGTTATGTATGACAACCCACGTACCGTTGGTGCCCCCGACTTCCATGATTATATTGTCATCGTAATCAGAACCCACACCAATGGTGCCTTCTATCCATATTATAAGCGTTGTTATCTGATCAGCCATGGAAAAAGCAGAAAAAAGTACTAAAAATATCACAGCCGTTAAAATAAGGGATTTAGCAGTCATATATAAAATATATTTAAATCATTACTTAAATAAATTGTTTTATGAAAAAGGAAAATAAGTCTCTTTCAGTATATCTTGTTGCAGGATTACTTGCCGGGATGATTTCTTTTTTTATAGGAAATGAACAGATTGCCTTCCTGACTATGGCAGTAATAGCCGCTGTTCTTTTAAAGGTCTTGGAAAAATTTCTTGGCAAGGAAAAAATTACATGGTGGATTGGCAACGGTATAATGATTCATGTTTTTATCTGGATTGTTTCCTGGACTATTCTGTATAATTTGTTTCCCTGAAGGTGTGTCATTTGAAAAGAATTTTTACGAAAGATGTTCCTAATAAAGAAGGGACAAAAGTAATGCTGGCCGGCTGGATAAGGAAAATAAGAGGCTCTGATAATCTCAGATTTATAATTCTAAGGGATATGACCGGGGAATTACAGATAATACTGAAGAAGGGTTCTGTAAAAGAAGAACTGCTTGAGAGCACGAAAGACCTTACCGAAGAAAGCGTGATAAGCGTGGAAGGGACAGTCAAGATAAACGAGCAGGCTCCCGGAGGGCTGGAGATAATTCCGGATAAGCTTGTTGTCCTCTCTAAGGCCAGCGTCCCTTTACCGATTGACTTCTCCGGAAAGGTTGACACAGGTCTGGATAAGAGGCTGGATTGGAGATGTATTGACTTAAGGAACCCAAAAAGAGCAGCAATAATCAAAATACAATCAAAATTTGTTGAAGGTGTACAAGAGTTCTTGTCCAAAAATGATTTTATCTTCTTGTTTACACCATGCATAATGAGCGGAGCTTCGGAAGGAGGCTCGGAAGTTTTTCCTATAAAATATTTTGACAAAAAAGCTTTCTTAAGACAGGACCCACAGCTCCATAGACAACTGGCAATTGCCGCAGGTTTTGATAAAATCGTGGATATAGGACCCAGTTGGAGAGCTGAATTAAGCCACACAACTAGACATCTCTGTGAGCACAGAGGCATAGCAGTTGAGATTGGATTTTTGAAGGACGAAACGGATACAATGAGACTTGAAGAAGACGTAATAATAGCTGGTCTGAATAGGATAAAGAAAGACTGCAAAAACGAACTGGAAAAAATAGGTAAAAAAATAAGGATACCTGACACTCCGTTTCCTGAGATAAGATTCCCGGAAATTTATGATATTCTGGAGAAACTGGGCAAAAAAATAGAGTTTGGCAAGGATTATGATACTGAAGGAGAGAAGTTGCTTGGAGACTATGTAAAGAAAAAGTTTGGAAGTGATTTTTTCTTTGTAAACAGGTTTCCGTTTGCCGAGAAACCATTTTATGTCATGAAAGTGGATGAAGAACCACAGTGGGCAAGGAGTGTGGATTTGATATTCAAAGGCGTTGAACAAAGTTCAGGAGGACAGAGAGAGCACAGATATGAAAAGATTGTCAGACAAATAAAGGAGAAGGGACTGGACATGAATACCTTTAAATGGTTCGTGGAATTTTTCAAATACGGTGTACCACCGCACGGAGGCTTTAATCTTGGAATAGAAAGATTTATCATGCAGCTCTTGGATTTGGATAACATCAGGGAAGTTGTATTGTTCCCAAGAGACCCTGAAAGACTTGTCCCTTAGTTATAAATATTTCTAAAAGTCTATTATACAAAAGTGTTGATTATGAGACCAATCGTGATAGGTTCTGGAATGGGAGGCCTGGCGACAGCCCTTATCCTAAAGAAAAACGGATTCGACCCTCTTATATTTGAGAAGGAAAAATTTTGGGGGGGTTCGTTTACCTCTTACAAAGTCGGGAATTATACTGTTGACACGGGTATGCATTTTTTAACAAGGGGCACAACCGGAGAACTGCCAAAACTCATGAAAAAATACATAGACGGGGATGTCTTTGAAAAAAATTTCGTGGAACAGAATAAATACATGTTTTATCTTGGTGATAAAAGTGACATTGTTCCTGCTAACTTGTCAGAGCTTTTAAAGTTTAAAATACTTCCTTTCAGAGACAGATTAAAGTTCATAAAATTGGTGTTATATTTTCTACGCATGGGAAGGGAAAATACGAAAACTGATTTGACAAGTTACGAACACGTAAAGAAATATATAAGAAGCGACAAGACTCTTTACTTTTTAAATGCCCTGTCATGGATGTCAAACGGCTGCTCCATGAAAGAGGGCTCGCTTTCAAGATTCCTGGACACTTTCATAAAGGAGAGGAGATTGTCTGTTGGCTTTGTGATGAAACATCTTACCTCCAAAAGGAGGGCCAAGGAAGAAGAATGGTATCCCATAGGCGGGCTTATAACAGTGCCGAGACTTTTCCTGAACGAAGGCCTGAAGGTTGAGACAGGCAAAAAAGTGGAAAAGATAATTGTAGCGGATGGCATGGTGAGGGGAGTTGAAGTAGGTGGAAAATTCTACAAATCCGACATAGTTATTTATGACGGCCTTGTAAAAAATTTGTATAATATTATAGAGGGGGGGAAACTGGAAATAAAAGAACCGAAATATGAGGAATATCAGGCATTAACCCTGTGGCTTGGCTTTGACAAAAAGATTGCAGACTGGAACAGGGTATCCAAGTTAAAGGTGATGGAAAACATGGGTTCACCTCACTGGGGATTTTTTGTAACAGATTTTGACCCCAAACTTGCGCCACCGGGACACCAGTTGTTTGGAATTAGCGGCATACTTCACAAGGAAAAGAACCTAATGGTAAAGGAAATGAAGGAAACCGTGGAATATTTCATACCGGATTATGAAAAGCATGTTGACATGGAGCATGTGCAGGTATGCAGGGCTGAGAAAACCCTTCATAAGAATGGCAATAACATATTTTATCTCCCGGAACAGAAGACAAACATAAAGGGACTTTACGTAGTAGGCACGGACACAAAGGGATGGGGCAGTGGCGGAACTCTTTGCGCTGATACGGCTTTCAGGTGCTGGGAATATATAAAAAACGATATAAATTTGACAAATCTTAATAATAGTGATTAAAATGTGGGAAATAGACAAAAAGAAATGCCTTCGTTGCGGAGGGTGTGTAAGTGTTTGCCCGAAGCTAGCATTGGAACTGAAAGAATTTGGTTTATCTCATGATAAAAACCTCTGCATAGAATGCGGTCTGTGCGAGAAAATCTGCCCGGTGGGGGCCATAAAGGTGAAAAAAAATGATTAACACGAACAAAGAATATGACATAGTGGTTGTAGGAGCCGGTCCCGGGGGTTCTGCTGTAGCAAAGAAATGTGCGGAAGCCGGATTGAAGGTAGTCATGCTGGAGAAGAGACAGGAAATAGGAGCACCGAAAAGATGTGCGGAAGGGCTGACGTTTTCCGCTGAAAAAATTATAGGAAAAATACCTGAAAAATGCATATCACAAAACATAGACACGGGAATGGTACATGCCCCGAACGGAAAGTGTATTGAAATAAATTTTGGGGATAGTGGTGGGTATGTATTGGAAAGAAAAGTGTTTGACAAATGGCTTGCGGCCAGGGCTTCAAGAGCCGGAGCTTATGTCCAGGCAAAGACTGAAGTGAAAGACGTGATAAAGGAAAACGGCTTTGTAACCGGAGTGAAAGCTGAATTTGAAGGGGAAGAATTTGAGATAAAGGCGAAAATAGTTGTTGCGGCTGACGGTGTAGAATCAACTGTGGCAAGGAAGGCGGGACTTGATACCACAAACCAAATAGTGAACGTGGATTCGGGTTTCCAGTATGAGATGTCCAACCTTAAACTGAGAGATATACACTGTCTGGATATTTTCATGGGGAATAAAGTAGCACCAAGAGGATATATATGGATATTTCCCAAGGGAGAGGACACGGCCAACGTGGGAATTGGAATAGCAACGGCAGAAAAAACTGCAAAATATTATCTTGATAAATTCATAGAAAACAATCCACAGATATTCAAGGATGCAGGTATAATCGAGGTTAATTCAGGCGGAATTCCCGTGGGTGGATTTTTGGACAATATGGTCTTAAACGGATTAATTGTAGTGGGAGATGCGGCCCATCAGGTAAATCCCATACATGGCGGTGGCCTTAAGGAAGCTACTTTCGGGGGACAAATTGCCGGTGATATAATCATAGAAGCTTTAAAGAAGGGTGATGTCTCCCAGAGGGGTTTGTCCGAATACAATAAGATATGGTGGAAAGAAAGGGGAAATTTTCTGAAAAAAGTTCAGAAACTGAGAGAAGTCGTGGAAAAACTTTCTGATAACGATTTGAATATGCTTGCAGAAGCTTTGAGTGGAGAAGACATTGTGAATTTCACAAGAGGCAATAAGATTTTAAAACTTGGAAAAGTATTGATTAAGAACCCACGACTGATAACACTTGCCAAGAAATTATTTTAAATATTAAAAAGATGTAAAAGGTTTCAGAGGTGATATGATGGCTAATTTACCGTTGGCGCCATTAAAAAGGATTGCAAAAAAAGCCGGAGTAGAAAGGATGTCTGATAAAGCTGTTGAGGAATTAAGAGAAATAGTCGAGGAAATAGCAGACGATTTGGCAAAAGATGCCGTTGTTGCTACAAGGCACGCCGGAAGAAAAACAGTAAAGGCAAGGGACATAAAACTTGTCAGTAAATAGGTGATATTTTTGAAAACACAGGCTGGAATAAAAAGTCTTAAACCAGGAAAATATGTTATTATAGACGATGAACCATGTAGAGTCATAAAGGTGACAACATCCAAACCCGGGAAGCATGGCGGAGCCAAGGCAAGACTGGAAGCTGTTGGAATAATAGACGGTAAGAGAAGGGAAATAGTTAAACCCGGCGGAGCCACGGTCGATGTGCCTATAATTGAGAAACTAAAGGCCCAGGTGCTTTCTGTGTCGGGAAATTCCGTGCAGCTCATGGATATGCAGGATTACGAGACTTTTGAGTGTGCGATACCGGAGGAACTTGAAGGCAAGCTGTCCGAAGGGCAGGAAATCGTCTACTGGAAAATGATGGGCAGAAAGCTTTTGATCGGGTAGGCCCTTTAAATGTTTATTTCTTTGACAAGCTCCAGATATCCTGACATCATATCTGATACTAAAGAATTATATGTCGGTGCTAATTCCTTAATTTTTTTGGCATCCTCTATTAACTTCCTTATTTTGTCTTCATCTACGTCAGCTTCCTTTATACTGGAATAATTTACTCCATCTTTATCCGGAACGTGTCCATCCTTTAAAAACCTGAGCTCGTTCAGCAGATCCTCGTTGTCAGTGAGGACCGGACCGGACCCTGGGGACCCCCCATGTGCCTCTCTGCATAGTGCAATGTCCTTGCTGGGAATATAAATCCCTGAAACGAAAGATCCTCTAGAATTTGAAAGATTTGAATAGTCCTGGTAAACACCTTCTTCCCTGAAAAAATACAAAACTTTCATATATAATCTGGAAATTCTTAATTATTTAAACCAGTTATTGTAACTGCTAATCTTTTTATTTCCAGTTCTGCTTAAAATCATTATGACAGATTTGCTTTACACTAGCAAGAGTTTTGTGCCTGAGTATCCGCTAAAGGATGCGGACGTATGTTTCATGGGAATACCGTTTGACTCCACTGCTTCTTTCATTGCGAACCAGAGATTCGGCCCCATTCTTATTCGCCAGTCCCTGAAGAACATAATTACTTACCTTCCTAAGAAGAAAAAGAACCCGCTGAAGAATTTGAAGATATGCGACCTTGGGGATTTGGACGTGACCTTCGGGGATTACGAGGAAACTGCTTTCAGGATAAAAGATACAATAAAATCCATAAAAATTGTGAACAAGAGAGTCTTTCCAGTTTTCATGGGCGGGGAGCATCTTGTCACGCTTCCCGTGGTGGAGGCGCTGAAGCCGAAGACTATTGTCCAGCTGGATGCCCATATGGATATGGTAAAGGGAGATAGGGAAAAATTTGCCCATAACACATGGGTATATTACGCGCTTAACCAAGGTTTTGAGGTGGTCCAATTCGGCGTGAGGTCGTGGCAGGAGGAAGAGGAAAAACATCACAGGAAATTTAAAGTTAAAAAAGATTTAAAGGGAATAAAAGGTCCTGTCTACCTGACAATAGACATGGATGTGTTTGACCCTTCTTACGCCCCGGATACGGGATTCCAGGAGCCGGGAGGTCTGTCACCGGATGAAGTCTTCAAGATTATCGACAAAGTCTTCAAACATAAAGTGATAGGCATGGACATAATGGAAATAGCTTCAGACCGCTTCAATAATCCCACGTCAAGCCTGGCCGCAAGGACTATTCTGAGGGCTTTAAGCAACCTCTAGTTCAATTAAATTTAGCTACCTCTGGGGAAATTAAACCTAAAGAAGCTTAAATCTTTTGGGGTTTAATAATTACTGGTACTATGGTCTCAAGGGTTTCTGAAGTTAAATGGCTGGTTAAAAAAGGTGCTGAGAACCCCGAATCGGTTTTTCTTGAAATAAGGAAAATGGCCGAGAATTACGACTTGGAGGTTCGGGAGGTAGCGGTCACGGCTCTGGTTGAAATAGGCAAAAAGAAGCCGGATGAAGTT
>JAGLWW010000031.1 GCA_023133195.1 Candidatus Aenigmatarchaeota archaeon | reverse complement strand
GTCTGGTTTTCCTCGCAGTCTTCGTCCTCCGTACATTCCACCTGTTCCACTTCCAAGCATTCGCCATCTACACATGTCTCGTTCTCCTGACAATCTGCGTCCTCCGTGCACTCAATTTCTGCTTCTTCACATTCCCCTTCAACACAGGTTTCATTCTCTTCACAGTCCTCGTCAATTGTGCACTCTGCTTCCTCAACTTCTTCCAAGTCTTTGCCTACAATGCCGCTCTTACCGATTACCGGAAGCAGGTTGTACTCATCTGTCTGACCTTTCCTGACCACGTTTATGTCAAAAACGAATTTTGTTGTTTCATTTGCTTTTATCTCGAAGGGCCTTACAATTTGTAGTTTGTTGCTTGGAACCTTAACATCTACCTGAGTGCCGTTTACAGTCCCGTTTACCTCGGATACATGCATTTCCACTTTGTTGTAGGTTCCTTCGGGAAGCTCAATATTGAGAACAGAAATTGCCTTCTCTCCCACAACCTGGGTCAGGTCTACGGAAGTTCCGTTCAGTGAATGCTCTTCAAAGCCTTCTTCTGATCCGAATATCCTTGTTTTTGAAAAACTCACAATCAGACTCTCGAAGTCTTCTATATCAGCCGGTGTGTCCGAAACCAATAACATAAAGTTTCCCGTGAGGGTTTCTTCTATCTCCTCTTCTTCAATTTCTATTGGTTCTTGCTCTTGCCCTGGAATACTTTCTTGTTCCCTGACTCTGTTCCTGTTTTCTTGAGCCTCCTCCCTCAGTTCCTGTGCTCTTTGTCTGTATTCTTCAGCTCTTTCGGGATATTTTCCCGCAAGCCCTTCCATCTCACTTGCTTCCTCTTCTCTTTCTGCTGCCAGTTCTTCATCAGAGGTTATGCCAAAAGCTCTTCCGATGGCTTCTCCTGCTCTTTCAATCCCGTACACAGGATGGTCAGGTCCTATATCTTTACCTGAAATTTTGTCAACCGCTACTGTTAAACCCGGTGCACCTACAGCTACAGCGAGAATTCCTAAAATGATTAATGCTGGTACAATACCTTTATTCATAAAAATATTTTATTCTGGTTACTTTAAATAAGGATTAATTTCAGGTTTTTAAGTTTTAAATCTTTGTTTGGTGTATAACTATAAGGTGAATTTTAAATGAAAAAGCAACTTGTTTTGAGTGTAATACTGACTCTGGTGTTTTCAGTGGGATTAGTGGTTGCAGCAAAACCTGATTTTATGGCAGGAGAAGTGACGAACCCGGTGACAGGAGTAGTAAAAACAGTGACTCTCCCTGCGAGAGCCGTGGAGATCGCCCCGAATGTATTCTACCTTGGAACAGCAGTGGATAACGGGAAAATAGTGGAAGGATACGCTTTCATAGATTACAAAAAAAGATTTGCAAAACCGGAAACTGTATGTGGGAACGGCATCTGCGAGCCGGGAGAGAACCCAAAGAAATGCCCAGAGGATTGTGTAGGTGGAGGAGGAACCAGCGATTGTTACGGTTTCCTTTCCAGAGGAGCAAAGTGGAAAACAGTCGAAGACTACATAGTTGACCCAACAAACACGAGAGGCTTAGATGAGTCTTTTGTAAGAAACAACATTGCAGACGATATAGGCAAATGGGAAACAGCGGCATCATACAATATACTCGGTAATGAAATAATTAACGGAACAGTTGACGGAGCAGATATGGTAAGTCCGGATGGCAAGAACGAGGTATACTTTGGAGACATCGACCAGCCTGGCGCCATTGGAGTTACAATCATATGGGGCATATTTTACGGACCACCCAAAAACAGAGAACTAGTAGAGTGGGATCAGATATATAACCAAGTAGATTTTGACTGGTCTGAAGACTGTTTATCCGAGAATTGCAGTGACAAGATGGACTTTGAGAGCATAGCCACTCACGAGCTTGGGCACAGCGTAGGACTGGATGATCTGTATAACAGCGACTGTTCGGAAATGACAATGTATGGATACGCGAATTACGGTGAAACCAAGAAAAGAACCCTGGAAAACGGGGATAAGACAGGAGTCAGCAAGCTTTACAGCTAAAACCCCCTTCTTTTTTATTTTTACTATTTCAGGTTTTTAAATTGCGGGAGAAGTATAGCAATACAGAAAATAATTTCATGATTTGAAAAGAATAAACATGCTATTATTTTTTAAGCCTGTAAAGAGGAACTTTTACGGGTTCTCTCCTGTAGTGCTCTCTCAAACGGAACGCCCTTTCAACCTTTTCTTCATCCACCATCTCATCAAGCAGGCCCCTTACAAGAGGCGGAGATATGTAAGACTCTTCCCCCCTTTCCCCGGTTTTTTTATGAATCTTGTCGCCAATTGAATTTGGACCCAAATAAACTTCCGGTCCGTATTCATTCACGGTATCCTTCATGATTTCTTCAATTATGCCTTTTGCTTCTTTTCTTGAGTGGTTTTTCAAATAATAATTTCTGACGTGACTGCCCATTTGCTCATCTCTATCCTATATAATTCGGCTGTTTTGAACTTGACATGTTTCCCAAATCTATATTTTCTTCAACCATAATTTCTTTAATTCTTTTGTCTATTTCTTCCAGTTTTTCTGGAGGCCATGTGTCAATTATTTTTTTGTTTAGAATAAAGTCTTTGAGTTCATCGTTGCTGACTCTTTGCACGTTCCCCAGTTCGTATAGCGGACACAGTTCATTTATGCCGTTGCAGTAATCCTCTTTTTTTATTTTTTTTCCTTCCAGCCCGTTGAAAAAATCATCGTTTTTTACAGGCGGAATAAAACATGCTTTTGGTTTTTCATTTCTTTTTGCGCACAGTAAAAGTCCTTCTATTTTTTTGTACTTTTTTTTGGATGCAGTTTTGATTGTTTTTATATAGTTTTTTGTGGGAGGGAACAGATGATACGAGCACCCGTACCCGATTTTTGAATCCATATCAAGCCCTATTTTTTTCAGTTTGCCTGTATTGTCACCGGCGATATGGCTTATACTTCCGTTTCCGTTAAGCTGGAACCTGTTTTCATGCAGATAAGTAATTATGAAGCTGTTGAACATTTTTTCACGTTCCAACGGTTCCCTGGTGTTAATTTCTTTCGATACGATGATGTAACCCACTTGATACGGGTCAATACCCATCTCTTTTGAAAGTTTTTCCACTTTATATTCAATTTTTTGCCCTAAATTCATCAACATTGTTTAATAGAAAAATCCTGAAGTTTAAATATCTCAAATTCACGATTAATATTTAATTCCGATATGCTGGTACCAAGTTATTTATAACATTCGCCATCAAATAATGTGTTATGGTGGCCTATTCAAATTCTCGCATAAACTGCTTTTACCAGTGTCCGTACAAGTACAAACTTCAGTACATAGACAGGATTAAGGTTGAGGTGCCGGACACAATAGAGACCTATATGGGAAGACTTGTTCATGAGGTCATGGAAAAGCTTTACAAGGATTTGCAGTACCAGAAAAAGAATACCAAGAAGGAGCTGCTGGATTATTTTGAAAAGTTATGGAGCGGGAAATGGAGCGACAAAATAGTGATAGTGAAGAAAGACTATACTACGGATAACTACAAAGATATGGGCAGGAAGTACATATCAGATTACTATGACAGGTTCAAACCCTTTAATGGCATAAAGACGCTTGCCCTGGAGACAGAAAATTTCCTGGATTTGGAAGACGGCAATAAGTACCATATAAGGATAGATAGGCTGGCCTGTAACAATGACGGAAATTATTATGTGTGCGATTACAAGACCGGAGGAAGAATATCAACGCAGTATGACCTGGACAGGGACCGGCAGCTGGCAATGTATTCATTGTGGGTCAGGCAGAAATATTCTGACGCCAAAGACGTGAAACTGGTATGGTATTTCATGGCTTTCGACAGAGAGATGGTTTCAGAGAGGACTCCAAAACAGCTTGAGGGAGTGAAAAGAGACATAGAAAACATGATAAAACATATTGAAAGCGTCTCGGAATTCCCGACATACAAATCAAGGCTATGCGACTGGTGCAAGTATAAACAGATGTGTCCTCATTTCAAGCACGAATACGAGCTGAAAGAAAAGAATGAGAAGGAATTTAAGGAAGATGACGGAGTGAAGCTTGTTGATGAATACACAAGACTGGAAAACGAGGAAAAAGAGGCAAACGGGAAGAAAGAGGAAATAAAACAAAAGATTATTAAGTTCTCAAAACAGATGGGCGTTGATGTCGTGTGCGGCACGGACAGGAAAGCAAGCATAAAATCGTACAGCAGACTGGAATACCCGAAGACGGATGAGTTCATGGAACTTCTCAAGAAAAAGGGGCTCTATGACGAAGTGGTTGCAGTTAACAGCACTAAACTCAGAAATAAACTGGAAAGCGGGGACATTGACATTGAGGTGCTGGTGAACCTGAAAGCAGAAAAGGTATGGTCATTGAGAATGAGCAACAGAGAGAAGAAATAATTTTGTTTTTAAAGATTGGGACGAAAATAATTTTATGGATTGTTTGTTATGTAATGAAAATAAAGATGGTCTCTGGATTAAGAAATTCAAATACTGGAATGTACACGCATGCTGGTTCCAGCACACCCTGGGAACTCTCGGAATAATACTGAAAAGGCACGCAGAGAAATTCTTGGAACTGACTCCGGAGGAGATTCAGGAACTGGGCGAAATAATAAAGCTTTCACAAAAGGTTTTGGATGAAGAATTCAAGCCGGACTGGTACAACATCCAGCAGAACGGAAACTGGCACCATCATTTTCACTTCCTTATTCTACCAAGATACAGGGAACCGCGCGAGTTCAGCGGTAAAAAATATGAGGACAATACCTACGGACAGCCCATAACATACACCAGGGAAAAAGAGAATGAAGGTATACGCAGGGAACTCACAGAACTTCTTAAGAAAAGATTATGATTAAATCATTGAAATCATATAATCAATTGCACTTTCAATGTATTTTTTAGCGCCTTCTTCTGTATGAATATCTTTGGGTATGGGTCTACTACTACTCGCCAAATTACCAAGTGTTGCGTATGCAATATCTCCAGTTTCTACTGATGCAATTTCTTTTAAATCATTATAGCGATGTTCTGTTTTTTCAATTTTGTACAACACGATTTTATATTTTTTAGGTTCTTCCTCGCCTGGAAAGAGGAGAATAAGTGTATCTATATCACCATCCTTGCCAAAGGAAGATTTATGAACTTCTTTAATATCCATATAATTAAATTACATAGAAAAGAATTTAAATCCCGTGATTTCAGGTTTTTAAATTTTGCTTACTAAAATTATTCAATGAGTAAAATAATCTCTGTTTTATTGCTTGTTGGAATTGTCTTCGTCAGCGGTTGTCTTGGCGGGAAGTGCAAGGTTGACGGAATATGTAAAGGGGAGGAGACTTACCAGAACTGCCCCGAGGACTGCCCGGATTGTGATGACAGGGACAACTGTACTTTGGATTATTTTGATTACGAGTTGCAGGAATGCGTGAACGGGCTCGTGGTTGGAGACGTGCTCTTTTATGATAATTTTTCCACTGATGAGAACTGGGAATTGCCTGATACTTACGATACTATGTTTGAGATGGGAAAGATGGTTTTGAGGAACAGCGGCAGCAGGGACAGGGCAACGCCTGTTTTGGAATATAATTTTGACAAAAGGAATTATATCGTGGAGTTCAGTGCAAAAGTGGACGATTTAATCGGGATAATGTCTGCAAGATATGACCTTAGCAAAAATTACTCGGAGAAATACGCTCTGCTTTTCGGTGTTGTGCCGAAAGGCCTTCCTGAGGAACTGCCGTTCCAGGTGGAAATGCTCGCGGATTACGAGGGCAGGGGAATTGTTGGGATAGGAAAGAGCGGGGAAGTTGGTTTGATGACAGTGAAAGAGGTGCCTGTCAAAAAAGGAGAATGGCACGATTACAAAGTGGTTTTAAGAGGGGACAGGATTGAGGTGTACGTGGATGAAGTGCTTTACGAGAACTACACGGACAGCGAGCCTATTATGCAGAACGGGGGCATGGTGTTTGAAGGCCTTGGTTACGAGAGCAGGTTCTCTGTGGATTACGTCCGGGTCACGGAAATCTGCTAGATTCTAGTGTAAATTGAGGTCAATTTTTGGTTAAGTATAAATAATTTAACCATTTTATAGTAATACTAAGGTGATGAAATGAATGAAAAACTGAATCACGAAAAACGTCCTTATTATCCTTCTGATATTTCCCTGCTTTTGGCCGAGGTCTCCCGTGATTATACATCTCCCCATAAATTAAACAGGATTTTGAGCAGGAGGGGACCCGAAGCCGCGTTTTTTGACAGAATAGATCTGGTAACCGGTCTCATGAAAAACCTTAACGAGAAAGAGAAATATGTGAAGAAGAAACTAAAGAAAATCAAGGATTCAAAAATGGGATATGTAGAAAAACTTAGAATCGACAAAGTTCAGCTGGTAAAGAATGCAAATGAAGTCGGGCTTGAAGTGATAAAGAGTCAGAAGAAAAGGGTATACGGAATAATTAAGGGAAATTTGAAACAGTTTGAAGAATACTCAAACTTTCTTTTCAAGCCGGAAATCAAAGAGTTCCTTTAATTTGCAAAGGGTTTGCGACTTTTTCTTAGACATTTGACGTAAAATCAGATTTTTATGCTTTAAAACACAAACATATTATCCAGGGGGACAAATCTACTTCTGGAAAATTTTGCGTGGGGGTTGGAATGAGAAAAATTAGTGGATTTTGTGAAAGGTGTGAGAACTACAGTCCATTTCTTGAAAATAAAAATAGCCTGTGGTTATGCACCGTATGCAGAGACGAAACAGGTAGATTGAACAGAGTGGTAATACCGCGTTTCGGTTCCAGACTTTTCATCAAAAGATGAATAATATATAGGAATTAAAAAAAGAATATGAATTCTGGATGTTTTAGGGGCACCCTTTTTTATTTTGATTTGTTTGTAAATTTTATTTAACTATCGACCACGTTCCAGTATATTGCTTCTTCAAACATATGAGAACTACCATCACAAGTATTTAATATCACTATCCACTCTGTTCCGTTGTAACATTTCCAAAATAAATCTCCTCCGGGTTCGTCCATATTTAATAGAAGTTTAGTAGGATGTGCATTCCAGCAAGAATCAGGAATTGTAACATTTCTTATCATATTGCCTGTATATACATATGGATTGCATGTTGCAGGACTGCTATCATAAACTTGCCATATTGCACCTATTGTACCTGCTGATTTTGTATAATTTACGTCACAGGAAGAACCGACTCCCATAAATTCAGATGATGACCAATTGCCGTCAGTTAGATTTCCATAACCTCCGGAAGTACAATTTTCTTCATAACCATCCTCCTGGTAACTGAAGGTCAAACTAACACTATCTTCTATTCCTGGGCATTGTGTACAGGTAACGCTAATTTTGTTAAAAATGAAGTCTCCGTAGTATGTTCCATACAGCATTTTTATTTCGGATATGTCTA